>JBJENA010000012.1:0-23411 GCA_051879955.1 Wujia sp. | reverse complement strand
CGGATTTGTGTTTTTGGGGGATAAAAAACTGGAATTTAAAAATTCACTTTACGACCAAATTTTTTTGGAACTTCTTTTCCGGAGGTCATAAAAGTGAGCGATCATCACGATGGTACACAGACATTGACGGTAAATGCAGTTTGTGAGATGATGCTCAACGACGAAGCAGTCATTACACATGAACTCACTGTGAGAGAAAATGAAGATGGTACATTTATGTATCTCGGAAATGAAATAGTAAATGGGATTCAAAACATACCGGAATATCAATATCGCATAAAATAAAAACAATCGGGTGGCAGTAGCTGCCCGATTGTTTTTTACCAGATGTTCATATCAGACAAAATAGAAAATGTGATATCTGCTGCCAGACTTCCGCAAGCATCATGGTCAGATTGTATATTTGTTGCAAATACATAGGTTTGATTCTTGGATACGATATAGCCGATAAACCATCCATTGATATCGTTGTCATTTACACGACCGGTGCCTGTTTTACCATATAAATCACCATTTTCGGAAGATGAAATATAGATAGCATCTTTTGCTGCGTGAATGGTTGTTTGTGAAAATGGCAATTCATCTTGTGCAAGCTTTGTCAAAAACTCTGTCTGTTCAATGGGAGAAATCTTGAGTGAAGATTCCAGCCAAAAATCAGAAGTATCTCCCCATATGCAGGCGTTTCCATAGCCGATTTTCTTCAAATAATCAGTTATTTTTTTAGTTCCGATTTCTGAATCTATGGATTGAAAATACCAATTTACCGATGCATTCATTGCAGAATAGAGTGACTGATCTTTTTCCCAGGCATCAAAAGGATAATCTGTGCAATCCCATTTCATAAATGAATCATCAGGTGTGATGATGTTTTGATCTAATCCTGTTAGCGCAGAAAAAATTTTGTATGTGGAATCTGGGGAAACTCTTTGTTTTGCCTGTTCCATATTATAAATATTCCAAATCTTATTGGATGTATCATATAATACAAAGCATCCTGTCATATCAGAAAAATAGGAAGATAAATCCATTTGATTGACAGTTTTATTTGTGTCATTCCATTGATAGTAATTGCTGTTGTGCGCATCGATGCTTAAGTGTGGTGCAAACAATATCATAATCACGCATACAAAAAGAAAGGTAATCCTATTCAAAATATTCTTAAGAGGCGTTGCCGGTCGATAAGAAAGAATACCTTGAATTCTTTGTTTTATTTCGCTTGTATTGCCAATGATTTTTTGATCGCATGGAAAGGCAGTAGTGGATATTTTTTCAGCAAGATTAATGATGGTATTTCCGTACGCATATGCTGAATCCGATCCAAGCATGTGTAAAACACCAGCGTCACATGCAATTTCTGAATCTATACGTATGAAGTAAAATGTAACCCATACAAAGGGGTTAAACCAATATAGAATCTGCAAGACATTCATACAAAGATTCCAGATACAGTCTCGTTGTTTATAGTGCGTGAATTCATGAAGAAGAATATGATGTAGTTCGTCTTCGTTACAATCAAGTATTAACTGTTTAGGTAGATATATTGCAGGTTTCAACACTCCGGTAATCATAGGAGTTTGTAGTAAAATAGTGCTGTACAAAGGAATTGTTTTGTGTAATCCAGCCTCTGTTTGATATTTTTTATATAGGTTTATGATATAACTATTTTCAATCAAAACGGATGATTTTCTGATAATGTGCAGATGGTAAAAAGACCGAAGTGCAAAAAAGGATAGAACAATCATACCCGTAATCCATATTGTAAATAAGATATATCCGGTAGATGGATTTGTGTGTCTGGATACGGATACAGAAAAATCTTCCATAGCAGATAGAGAGGTTGCGGTGTTTATGATTGTATTCATTTGGCTTTTGGAAAAAATGCCGGATGCGTCTTGCAAGAACATAGATAGGACATGTGGCAAATGCAAGAAGCGAAATGGTATGAGTGGTATAATGAGCAAAAACAGGAAAAGCTTTTCAACAAGATATCTTGTTTGTACAGCAAGAATTTTCGCCAATGGTTTTCTCAATAAGAACAGACACCCCAATACGAAACAAAGAGTGAAATTACAAATTATAAAGTGAATCATATAGTCTGTCATTGCAAATATTACTCCTTTTTCGGCCGGTTGGACAATAAGTCTCTAAGTTCTTTGATTTCTTGTGCAGTCAACTTATCCTCTTTTATAAACGAAGTCATCATGGAAAGGATGTTACCATTATAAAACTTCTCTACGAATTTCTCTCTTTCCGTTTTGATGTATTCCTTTTCATCAAATAATGGTGTATAGACATAGTAACGACTTTGTTTTTCATATGTAATTGCACCTTTGGAAGTAAGCCGTTTGATTAATGTGTGAATGGTGCGGGCATTCCAATTCGTGGTTTCTAATAAATGATTTGTAATATCATTTGTACTTATGGGTGCATGCTTCCATATTATTTTCATTACTTCATATTCTGCTTTTGTTATTTGCGGCAGTTTCTTCATAATTTATAAAATCCTTTTTGAATAAATTCTTACAAATGTAATATTTATATTATATGTAGCTGAAGGATATATGTCAAATTCATTAATAGATTATAGTTATGCACAAAATAGCGTATGTATGAGAACTTTTTTACATTGCATAATATTCAAAATTTGGATATAATATAGAGAAGTGTAGACTTGTATACAGATATAGGAGGTTCGTATGAGCGATATGGAAAAAAAGGAAGAAAAACTGGGTAATATTAGTATAGCAGATGGCGTGGTTGCAAGCATTGCAGGTATCGCAGCGATTGAAGTGGAAGGCGTAGCAAAGCTGACAGGAAATCTGTCAAAGGAGCTTGTTTCAAAGCTTGGCAAGAAGAACCTTTCCAATGGTGTAAAAATTGAGATTACAGAGGGCAATGTAGCTGTTGACATCTCTTTGGAAATCGAATATGGAACCAGCATTAAGACGGTATCCGAAAAGGTACAGGAGCGCGTAAAGCAGTCGATTGAGAACATGACCGGACTCAATGTAACCGTTGTCAATGTAGTGGTTTCCGGAATTAAGACAAGCAAAGAATAAGGAAGAAAATTATGACCAGACGAGGAATTCGAGAAAACATCTTTTTGATTATCTTTAAAGCAGAGTTTAATAGTCAGGAAGAGATGGAAGAACAAATTGGATATACAATCAAGAATATTGTAGTGCCGGAAGAAGACCCGGAGGATGTTCCAATTACAGATGCAGGACGTGTGCGTGATGGGGATTTGCCATATATCGAAGAAAAGTCCCAGAAGATTTTAGAGATGATACCGACCCTGGATGAAACCATCGAGAAGATTTCCGATGGATGGAAGATAGGCAGACTCGGTAAGGCGGAGCTTGCAATTTTACGTCTTGCGATTTATGAGATGGTATATGATGACGAGATTCCGGTTCGTGTCGCAATCAATGAAGCGATTGAATTGGCAAAGAAGTACTGCAATCCGGATGCAAGTGGATTTATCAACGGATTGCTGGCAAAGGTTGAGAAAGCATGATAGAAAATAAACGTGTGTATTCTGTCCGACAGATGAATGCATATATCAAAAATATTATCGTGCAGGACTACATGCTGAAGCATGTATGTGTTGTAGGTGAGGTGTCCAGTGTCAGTACCGGTCCGACCGGACATATGTATGTGACGCTCAAGGACAATACACCGCCGGAACCGGGAGAGCCGGTATATGCAGGAATTATGAAGGTCAATATCTGGAAGAATCTTGCATTTACTTTGCGCAAGCAGGGCTTGACGATTGAAAAGGGCGATGAGCTGATTATCACCGGGCGGTTTGACACCTATGATGTAAAGGCAGAATACAGCATGACAGCAAGTGCTGTGGAAAAGAAAAGCGATCAGGGATTTCATGGAAAAAACTACGAGGAGTTAAAGCGCAGGTTAGGCAAAGAAGGTATCTTTGATATGGCGATAAAAAAGCCGATACCGAGATTTCCCCGTACGGTCGGTGTGGTCATCTCCGTCGGAACGAATGCCTACAAGGATATCACCAGTGTAGCACGAAGAAGAAATCCTTATGTGCAGCTTGTTATCTGTGATGCGAGAGCACAGGGAGAACAGGCTGTGGAAACCATTGTTCGGGGAATCCGCAGATTGGATGCCATGGGCGTGGATACAATCATCATTGGCCGTGGCGGTGGCTCGCGAGAGGATTTGGAGGTCTTTGACAGCGAAGCGGTTGTACGTGCAATCTATGAAGCAAAGACGCCGATTATTTCCGGAACCGGACACGAAGGTGATACATCATTGGCAGATGACGCAGCAGATTTACGAGTGGAGACACCGACTGCGGCAGCAGAGCACGCTGTGCCGGAAATTGATGTGATATTGGAACAGCTGGATAATATCAAAACTGTGCTCAAAAGCAGAATATTGCATGCATGCAGCCTGAAAGAAGCACAATGTGAATATTACGAAAAACAGATTCCTCGGTCCATGCGCGGGCAATGGGATCGCAAATCGCATATGCTTGCGATGTTGGAACAGCGACTTCACAGTGTCAGCCCGAAGGCAAAGCTTGCCGCGCAAAAGGAACAATTGACACAGATGGCACAGAATCTGGACCGCAATATGGATCAAAGGCTTCAAAATGTAAAACATCAGCTGGATTTGTTGCTTGCAAGATTACATGGAAATAGTCCGACAGCCAAGCTGGTAGGAGGATTTGGATATTTGGAGACACAGGGAAAACCGGTGCAATCCATGGAGGACCTCGCGGTGGGAAGTAAGCTGCAGGTTCGGATACATGATGGTGTGGCAACAACAAAGGTTGAAGAGATAGAGCGATATAAGGCTGAGGAGTAAGGAAGGTTATGGCACAAAAAAAGAATGATACATTCAATATCGAGCAGGCATTTGTTCGCCTGGGAGAGATAAATACCAGTCTGGAAAATCCACAGACCAGTCTGAAGGAATCGATGGAATTATATACAGAGGGCGTGAAGCTGGTAGCTGCCTGCAAGGAAGAATTGGCAGGTGTAGAAAAGGAGATTCAGATTTTAGATGAGTTATAGTACACAGGAAATCGAAAAGATAGTATATGCATATTTGCCGGAGGAAAAGGGATATTGTAAGACGGTTCTTTTGGCTATGAATTATGCAGTTCGTGCGGGTGGTAAGCGACTTCGGCCCATGATGCTTCGAATGTGTTATGATATGTTTGCAAAAAATCCATGCAACGAAGTGGTAGAACCATTCATGGCAGCGATGGAGATGATACACACCTATTCCTTGGTGCATGATGACCTCCCGGCCATGGACAATGATGAGCTTCGCCGTGGGTTGCCAACCGTGCATGTGAAGTTTGGAGAAGATATGGCAATCTTAGCAGGAGATGCCTTATTGAACTATGCGTATGAAGTGGCTGCGAAGGTATTTTCCTTGAAGCCCCAAAGTGTAGAGGTGGAAAAGGCATTTGCAGTGTTGGCCAGAAAACCGGGCATCTACGGGATGGTCGGTGGACAGGTTCTGGATGTGGAACGTGCCGGTAAATCGATGGACGAAGCGCAGATTTCGTATATATATGAAAATAAAACAGGAGCCTTGATTGAGTGTGCCTGCATGTGCGGAGCGTATCTTGCAGGGGCAGATGAGGAACAGGTGGAAGCATTAAGACAGGCTGCATTGGCAGTCGGTATGGCGTTTCAGGTGCAGGATGATATCCTGGATTTGGTTGGCACAACGCAGACGCTGGGAAAACCGGTTCACTCCGATGATAAAAATGAAAAGATTACCTACGTGACATTACATGGTATGGATGCGTCCAGACAATATGTAAAGGATATGAGTGAAAAAGCGATTGCAATCTTGGGGAGCCTGGAGGTTGTAAAGGAAGAAAGCAGACAGGCACTTTTGAGTTTGGTTCGCAGTCTGATAGACCGCGATCGATAAGGAAATAATATGGATATTTTGGATAGAATAACAAAAGAAAATGATATCAAGCAGATTTCACCGTCTGAATATGAACAGCTGGCAGAGAATATCCGTCAGCTGATTATTCGTAGAGTAAGTGAGCACGGAGGACATCTGGCATCCAATCTGGGAACTGTAGAGCTTACGATTGCTTTGCATGCGGTGATGGATTTTCCGGATGATAAGTTGATTTTTGATGTGGGACACCAATCCTATACACACAAGATTCTGACCGGTCGTAAGGATGATTTTGAAACCTTGCGTCAGTTTGGAGGATTGGCAGGATTCCCGAAGAGAAGCGAGAGCGATTGCGATGCATTTAATACAGGTCATAGCTCTACGGGGATTTCCGCAGCGATGGGATTTGCTGCGGCCAGAGACCTGAAGGGAAGTGACGAAAAGGTTGCAGTGGTCATCGGAGATGGTTCCATGACAGGCGGTATGGCATATGAGGCATTAAATGGTCTGGCACAGCTTAAAACAGGTTGTGTGATTGTCTTAAATGATAATGAGATGTCAATCGGAAAAAATGTAGGAGGATTGTCACGTTATCTCAATGAAATTCGAGTGGGAACCGCATATAACGAGTTGAAATCCGGAGTGGAAAACAGCCTGCTTACCACAAAGACAGGTACCAAGTTGGCACGTATTTTGAAACGTTCAAAGGACAATATCAAGCAGATCTTTGTTCCGGGAATGTTTTTTGAGGAGCTCGGAATTACCTATGTAGGACCGATCGACGGACATGATATTCCACAGCTTATGCATACCTTTGAACATGCATTTCGTCTCAATAAACCGATTATCATTCATGTGAAGACGAAGAAGGGCAAGGGCTATCCACATGCGGAACACCATCCGGATTATTTCCATGGAGTTGCCCCATTTGATATAGAGACAGGCAAGATAAAAAATGCAAAAAAGACCAGCTCATATACGGATATCTTCTCTAAAAAGTTGGTTCAGATGGGAGAGGAGCATTCCGATATCGTCGCAATCACTGCTGCCATGGCGCAGGGAACCGGATTGGCACGTTTTGAAGAACAATATCCAAATCGTTTCTTCGATGTCGGAATCGCAGAACAGCATGCAGTGGTATTTGCAGCAGGAATGGCAGCGGCCGGGCTCGTACCGGTAGTTGCAATCTATTCGTCATTTTTGCAAAGATCCTATGACCAGATCTTACATGATGTCTGCCTGCAGAACCTTCATGTAATATTTGCTATCGACCGCGCAGGTCTGGTAGGGCAGGATGGAGAAACCCACCAGGGCATCTATGATCTTGCATATCTGGCGCATCTGCCGAATATGGTGGTCATGGCACCGAAGAATCGTTATGAGTTGATGAAGATGATGGAGTTTGCATATGCTTACGACGGACCGATTGCGATTCGTTATCCAAGAGGCGATGCCTACAAGGGACATAGGGAAACGCAGACCCCGATAGAACTTGGAAAGAATGAAGTGCTTATAGAAGGAAACGAAATTGCCATTCTTGCAAGTGGAAGCATGGTAGAAGAAGCGGACGCTTTGGTAGAAATGTTAAAAGCAGATGGAAAACATCCATCTCTGGTAAATATCCGGTTCCCATCCATGCTGGATGAGGCATTTATAGACACGCTTTGCGAAGGGCACAAGACCTTTGTGACGATGGAAGACAATCTGGCAGAGGGCGGATACGGGCAGAGACTCGCCTTATATTTGTCAAACAAGCAAGAAAGCTATACACATATCTGCGGCGCCATCCATGCAAAAAAGGTAGAGCATGGAAGTGTGAAGGAACTGCGTGACATGCTGGAAATCGACGCAAAACACTTATACGAAAAAATCCTTACGCAAGCAAAATAAATAATAAGGTGCGATTTTGGAGTAAGATATGGAAAAACAGAAAAAAGAGCGATTGGATGTGTTGCTGGTGCAGCAGGGGTTGGCTCCCTCACGCGAGAAAGCGAAAGCCATCATCATGTCCGGAATCGTTTATGTAGATGGAAATAAAGAGGATAAAGCAGGAACCACCTTTGCACCGACAGCAAAGATTGAGGTAAGAGGAAATACACTTCGCTATGTGAGTCGTGGCGGGCTCAAGCTGGAAAAAGCGATGGAGCAATTCCCGATTGCACTTGAGGGAAAGGTCTGCATGGATGTCGGCGCGAGTACCGGAGGTTTCACAGACTGTATGCTTCAAAACGGCGCAGTCAAGGTCTATGCGGTGGATGTGGGACATGGACAGCTGGCATGGAAGCTGCGTAATGATGCACGTGTGGTATGTATGGAGAAGACCAATATCCGATATGTTCTTCCGGAGCATATGGAGGATGCCATAGAATTTTCATCCATCGATGTTTCGTTTATCTCTTTGACAAAGGTGTTACCGGTTGTCAAGGAACTGCTGACAGAGGATGGACAGATCGTATGTCTCATTAAACCACAATTTGAAGCCGGACGTGAGAAGGTTGGCAAGAAAGGTGTGGTACGAGATCGAAAGGTGCATGAGGAAGTCATTACTATGGTGACAGACTTTGCACAGTCCATTGATTTGTATCCGTTGGGACTTGATTTCTCACCGGTAAAGGGGCCGGAAGGAAACATTGAATACCTGTTATATCTGTCAAAGGACAGACAGCTTTGGGAAGCAATGGGAGAAGACTCCCGTGTTCAAATAGATGCTGTGGTAACAGCAAGTCACGCGGCACTTGATAAAGAACCGGTGGGGCAGCTGTAGGAGAAACGCATAGGACATGCGAGAAAGAGAGCACATGAAACACTTTTTAATCGTAGCAAACAAAGAAAAAGATATTGACCTGAAATTGTCCGGTAAGTTGCAGTCTTATATCGAGGATAAAGGTGGCCGCGCATTGATTGTGAGTGACCAGGCAGGGCATTATGAAAATGGACGCATCAAGTCACAGTTGCTTGTGGATGTGGATGGTGTGATTGTGCTGGGCGGAGACGGAACCATGCTTCGCACTGCGCATGAGATTGGCGAAAGTGATGTGCCGCTCATGGGCGTAAATCTTGGGACACTTGGATTTTTGACTGAGGTCGAGGAGTCCCATGCGTATACGGCGATAGATCGCCTGTTTATGGAAGATTATGCAATCGAGCGTCGCATGATGCTTGAGGGAACAGTTGGAAATGAGACGTTTTCCTGTCTCAATGATGTGGTAATCACCCGAGCAGGATTTTCCAGAATTATTGGTTTGAATATCTATGTCAATGGACAGTTACTTGATACATATGAGGCAGATGGTGTGATAGTGGCAACACCGACCGGCTCCACGGGATACAACCTTTCAGCAGGCGGACCGATTTTGAGTCCGAAATCCAGTGCGATGGTAGTAACACCGATTTCGCCTCATTCGCTGACATCAAAAAGCGTTGTATTCGACCGGATGGATTGTATTGAAATCGAAGTCATCAAAAAGCGAAGAACACAGGAGACGGAAGCGATCGTGTCCTTTGATGGAGACAACAATATCGAGCTTTCCGCAGGAGACCGAATAAGGGTAAGTGCTTCTAATCGTTCGATTCAATTAGTAAAGATGTACGATGTCAGTTTTTACAGTGTTCTAAGAGACAAAATTGGAGGCAATCAATGAAGAAACAGGAACGCCAGCGCGCAATATTGAACTTAATCTCCGAATATGCTATAGATACCCAGGAAGCACTTACGTTACGTCTGCAGGAACTCGGATTTCCTGTTACGCAGGCGACGATTTCGAGAGATATCCGTGATTTGAAGCTTGAAAAAATCACGGTGGAGGGAAAACACAGATACACAGTCAGTCGGATTGCGAAAAAGGAAACTCACACTTCTTATCAACAGGTATTATCATCCTGTATCACATCCATAGAACATGCACAGAACATCATCGTTGTAAAAACCGTTTCCGGTATGGCTATGGCTGTGGGCGCAGCGATAGATAACCTTTCGATTCAGGGAATTATGGGATGTATAGCAGGAGATGATACATTATTTCTTGCGATTCGTGAAGCTGCACTGGCTGAGAAAATTATTGGAGAGATTCGAACATGCTGTTAAATATGCACATAAAAAACATCGCGCTTATTGAAGAAATCGATATTGCGTTTGATGATAAATTAAATATTCTCACCGGAGAAACCGGTGCAGGTAAATCGATTATCATCGGGGCGTTGGGAATCTGTCTGGGCGGCAGATTTTCAAAGGAATTGCTCCGGGATGACAGCAGGGATGGATTAGTGGAGTTATCCTTTTCGGTGGAATCCGACAGTATCCGTGAAGCGTTGTTACAGTTGGATGTCGAGCCGGATGCGGAGGATCAATTGCTGATATCCAGACGCTTGTCCGCAAATGGACGTACGATTAACCGCGTCAATGACAATACGGTTACGGTGAATCGTTTGCGTGAAATTGCCGGCATATTGATTGATTTACATGCACAGCATGAGCAACAGACATTGTTGCAACCGGCGAGACATCTGGAACTGTTGGATCGCTTTGGCGGTGAGGAAATCGCCAAACAAAAAGTTGTAGTAAAAAATTGTTATGACCTCTATCAGCAATTGCTCAAAAAACAGTCTGAGAGTATGGATGAGTCGGAACGAAATAAACGGATGGATTTCCTGCAATATCAGATACAGGAAATCACAAAGGCACATCTGGTTGCCGGAGAAGAGGAGCAATTAGAAAGCCAATACAAAAAAGCGAAAAATGCACAGGAGATTATGTCGCTTTCCAATCAGATTCACGACTACACAGGTGCAGGTGCAAACAGTGCAATCACGCAGTTGTCCTATGCACTTTCACAGATGAAGCGTCTGGTGGAATTGGATGATGAACTTTTGAATTTGCAGCAGGAGCTTTTGGATGCAGAGACGATACTTGGCGATTTTAATGTCGAGTTAAGCAATTATATGCAGGACATGGATTTTGATGCACAGACCTTTTTCGAGATGGAGAAACGGTTGGATGAGATTCATGGATTAGAGGCGAAATATGGACCAACCATTGAAGAGGTCCTTGCCGGTAAGGAGGCATTCGAGCAAGAGTATGAGATGCTTTTGGACTATGAAGAAGCGCATAAGAAACTAGAGGAAGATTTGAAAGAGGCAGAAAAGAAGCTGGAGCATGCCTGTGGAAAATTGACCACATTGCGCGTCAAACAGTCCAAGAGCTTGTGTGAAAAAGTGAGGGCATCGCTTAGTGACATGAACTTTCAGATGGTGGCATTTGAGATGCGGTTTACAAAGACAGAGAGTTATCATGCAAACGGCAGGGATGAGGCAGTTTTTTATCTGTCTACCAATATTGGTCAGCCGCTTCGACCTTTGCAGGAGATCGCATCCGGTGGTGAGCTTTCCCGTGTCATGCTTGCGATGAAAGCCTGTCTTGCAAATCAGGATGATACACCGACCTTGGTCTTCGACGAAATCGATGTGGGAATCAGTGGAAGAACGGCACAGAAGGTGGCAGAGAAGATGTCCATTCTCGGTCGACATCATCAGGTGATTTGTATTACGCACCTACCACAGATTGCGGCGATGGCGGATACGCATTTTATGATTGAAAAGACCGTTTCCAACAGGCAAACGATAACCAATATCCGCAAGCTGTCCAAGGAAGAGGAAATCGAGGAATTGGCAAGACTCATCGGCGGCGCACAGATTACAGAGACAACCATGCAGACCGTTGAAGAGATGAAAGGGCTTGCGCAGCAAACCAAAAAGAACAAATAAAATTACCCCATCCTTTTTCAGTAATGAAATTGGATGGGGTATTGTTTTGTTATTTTACGATTTTAAATTTGTAGGTTCTACGCACGCCATCTTGTCCAAGAATTACAAGCTTATGATTTCCGACCCTGGTTATTTTTTTGCCTGACCAAATGCGCACTCCGTTTAAGTACATACTTCCTTTTCCGCCTGTCAGCTTCACAACTACAGATTTCTTGTAGGTCTTTGCATTTTTGATATTGGTTTTCGCAGACACTTTCTTTGCGGATGTGTATGCATATATTTTTTTACCCTTTGCAAGTGTCTTGTCATCCCAGGTAACCGTCTTTTTGTCTTTGCTCAATGTTCCGTTTGTACTTACAATCTTCTTGTCAAAGGTGACAGAAAAGCCCACATATGTATCTAATACACTGGAAAGGTCTTCCTCTCCGCTTTGTTCCTCATACTTCTTTGTGTCCGACATGTCACCAAATGCTGCCTTGGATGGATATCCCACAAAGTCCGAACCGGAGGCATAAACCTGGTCGAACAGATTGCTTGTCAATGTCATATCGTCTGCTTTGACCTTCTTGTTATAGATTCTGTAATCTGTAAGCAGGTTTTCTAACTCTGAAGCCTTTGCGAATCGGATACTCACAGTCTGACCGTAATATGTCTTACCATCAATCGTCACCTTCTTCAGCTCATCAAAGACAGATTCTGTACTTCCACCTTCTGCATTTGCTTCATCGATGGCCTCAAGAAAATCCTTGCTATATGCACTCGTAAGCTTAAAGGTTCCCGCACCCTTGCTGTTTATCTTTGCATTCATATCCGCGGCAACCCCGCATCCGGTAAATGCAAACATCATGAATATACATCCCAATAATAGTACCAGTTTTTTCTTCATACAATCCCTCCTAAAGTATTTTTCGTTTCTATTGTACAGTATGCATCCAATGCTTTCAATATAAAAAAAGAAATATATGGAATCTTGCAACCAAATATAGACTGACTAAGAAACTTAAAATGATGAATACTAAGTGTACGTAACATTTTTTACTCTTTTGAATGGAGGAATGTACAGTGAAGCGATATCGAATCTTTTTATGTATGCTGCTATTGCTTGTCCTGACAGCCATATATTTCACAAGTTCCAATACGCAATCCAATACGAATCCTGTCGACTCTCTGCCTGTAACTGCCCAGAATCAGGAAGGAATCAAGATGGTGCATCCTTCGGGTGAGCCCATTGGTATCTATGTCAAAACAAAAGGTGTGTTGGTCATTGCAACCGGTCAGGTCGAGGGTCCGGATGGAACTGTATCTTCACCCTGTAAAAATATCCTGCAAGCCGGCGATTACATTATGAAAATCGGAGACGAAACCATTTCGGACAAACAAACCTTTATCAAACGAATCACCGGCACCAATGGTGCGCCTGTCCATTTGACAATCTACAGGGATGGTGCACAACGCCGTGTCAGTGTAACCCCGGTTTTGAATAAACAAAGGGTTTATGTACTTGGTTTGTGGGTAAAGGACGATTTATCCGGCATCGGCACGCTTACTTATACGGACGGAAAAGAGTTCGCTGCCCTTGGTCACAGCATCAATGACAATGATACCGGAATGCAGTTTATGATTTCAGATGGAGCGATCTATGATGCACAGATTTTTCGGATTCAAAAACCATTATCCACCTCCCCCGGACGATTGGAAGGTATGATTAATTATACAGGTGGATATGTACTTGGTCGTGTGCAGGCAAACAATTCTTATGGAATTCACGGCATCTTAACCAAGAAAACACTTTCTCAAATCAATGATGAGGATATGGTTCCAATCGGAAGCAAGGAATCTGTGCACACCGGCTGTGCTCAGCTGTATTCTGCCATCTCCGGAACTCCCTGTAAATACGAAATCAACATCGTATCGATTCAGGAGCACAACGAAACCGGTCGTTGCATGGAATTTGTTGTAACGGACAAAGCACTCCTTGATCTCACCGGTGGTATCGTACAGGGAATGAGCGGAACTCCGATTTTACAGGATGGAAAATTAATCGGCGCTGTGACACATGTGTTTGTAGACAATGCCAGTAAAGGATATGGAATCTTTATTGAAGAGATGATGGATGAGAATTAGTTGAATATGATGGGATAGCAAGAAGAGGCAATACATGCAAACATGCATTGCCTCTTTGGGTTTGGTGTTATGGTCCGTATGTCAGGAAAATTAATCCCTTCCGAACAAATCTCTTGTATAGACCTTGTTGTTTACATCATCCAGACAGGCGTCATATCTGTTGGCGATGATACTGTCGCTCATAGCCTTGAAATCTTCCAGGTTATTTACGATTTTACTTCCAAAGAAGGTCGTTCCGTTTTCAAGGGTTGGCTCGTAGATGATTACCGTAGCGCCCTTCGCCTTGATACGCTTCATGATACCCTGAATCGCACTTTGACGGAAATTGTCAGAATTTGATTTCATGGTTAATCGATAAATACCAATTGTAACCTCTTTTTCTTTGGTAGGACTATATTCGCCATCGTTGTAAGAATAAGCACCTGCAAGCTCGAGTACACGGTCTGCGATAAAATCTTTTCTGGTCCGGTTACTTTCCACAATCGCACTCATCATATTCTGAGGAACATCGCTGTAGTTTGCAAGCAACTGTTTCGTATCCTTCGGCAGACAGTAGCCGCCATATCCAAAGCTGGGGTTGTTGTAGTGTGTGCCGATACGAGGGTCGAGACAGACACCATTGATAATCTGTTGCGTGTTCAATCCCTTCATCTCTGCATAGGTGTCAAGCTCGTTGAAGTAGGAGACACGAAGTGCGAGATAGGTATTTGCAAAGAGCTTGACCGCCTCCGCTTCTGTAAATCCCATAAATAACGTATCGATACCTTCCTTGATGGCACCTTCCTGAAGCAAGGCTGCAAACTCATGAGAAGCTTTGGTCAGTTCCGCGTCATTTTCATCTGTAGAAACGATGATGCGGCTTGGATAGAGGTTATCATACAAAGCCTTTGATTCCCGTAGAAACTCCGGACTGAAGATAATCTTGTTTGTGTGGTATTTCTTTCGGACCGATTCCGTATATCCAACCGGAATGGTAGACTTGATTACCATGATGGCATCCGGATTTACTTTTAATACCAATTCAATAACGGCTTCTACTGCAGAAGTGTCGAAATAGTTTTTCTTGCTGTCGTAATTGGTTGGAGCTGCAATCACGACAAAATCCGCATCCCGGTAAGCCTGTTCCCCATCGAGGGTTGCAGTCAGGTCTAAATCCTTTTCTGCCAGATACAGCTCGATGTAATCATCCTGAATCGGAGACTTGCGGTTGTTAATCATTTCGACCTTTTCCGGTACGATGTCGACCGCTGTCACATGGTTGTGCTGCGCTAAAAGTGTGGCGATGGAAAGACCGACATATCCGGTTCCTGCAACTGCGATGTTGCGCGGAGAAGGACTGGCAAGCTTTTTGCCATCCGCCTTTGTAAAGACATCCTCCAGTTCAAATCCCAAAGCGTCTCCCAAAGCTTCCAGCTGTGGAATCAATGGGCAGTAATCTTCCTGTTCGAGGCGGGACAGCTGGGCGCGGTTGATTCCTGTCATCTCAGCAAGCTCACGCTGAGACAGCTTGCGTTCTTTTCGTTTTGATTTCACAATCTCTGCAAGAAGTTTCGTTGATAATTTCTTCATGTTCAAACACCCCTTCTGATTTCAAAAATGCTATTTTCATTAACATATGATACCATTAATAATCTGGATTTACAAGATGAAATAGAAACAAATGATGGAAAAATCTCTAAATAGATATTTAAAATAACATATAGCTGCAAAGATAATGCATTGCCAAAGTAAGAGGTAAATAAAAATTTAGTCATATTTAGACAAAAAAATGGATGATTTTTTGTTAATTTTTACGGCTCAAAACCCCCTTTTTTGGTGCGGTTTTGGTGCTGTTGGTAGTGTATATTATGTCTATATTATAATTTATCAGAAAAAATAGGAGAGGAGAGAAACATATGAACAAGAAAGGAAGACAAATGTGCAAGCGAACATTTAGTATCGTGCTGACATTCTGTCTGATTCTGTCTGTGTTGGCGTTTGGAGAGTTACCGGCGTTAGGGGAACTCTCAGGCTCGTCCATAACGGCAGAGGCAGCTGTGACGCAGTCCGGGCAGAATGCACTGAATGATACCAGTGACGGGTACACGGGAGAGATTACGCAAGACCAATTGACACCCGGATATACGATGACAGAAGGGTATGTGTATCACATAAAAAGTGGTAGAACCATTACAGGCTCAAGTAGTAGCAGTAATGGTTATAGTAGAAATGGATTAAATGTAGCAAGTGGTAAGACGGTAGTGATGATTATAGACCCGGGTGTTACGCTCACGGTTAATGGTCAATCCGGCAGTGCGAGTACACCGGGTGGAGCCGGTATCTATGTGCCATCGAATTCTACCTTGATTATCACCGGAGGCGGTACATTGAATGCCACAGGAGGTGCCAGTGGAAAAGGTTCCAATGGTTCCTACGGAGGTGACTGGTACGCATCCGGTACAGATTACGGTAATTACAGGAATCTGTATTTTTATACCGGCTATGGTGGTTCCGGTGGTGCCGGTGCAGGAGGACCCGGTGCCGGTATTGGAGGCTCCGGTGGTTCCGGTGGCTCCGGTGGAGGCGGAACTTCGCGTGTATCCAGATACATGGATGGCGGTTTTTACGATATGATGGGTTATTCCGGTGGCAGTGGAGGAAACGGCTACGCCGGTACTACTATGGGCTCTGTGTACGTGTTGGGCTCCGTGACGGTCAATGCAACTGCAGGCACCAGATATACAACCGGAGGTTCCGGTGGCTGGCAAGGTCAGTCCAAAGCCTTTGTAAGTAGAGATTTAGGTCAATATGAGAACCTCGGCGGAGGCGGAGGCGGTGGAGGCGGCGGATATGCCGGAACCGCAAGTGCCATCGGAGGAGGCGGAGCTGGAGGAGGCGGCGGATCCGGTGGAGGATCCGGTGGTTTCTGGTGGATTGGTCTTTCTTCTGGTGCGCAGTTTTATCCGGGTAATCCGGGTGTTGGCGGCAGTCCTGGTGGAGGCGGCGGATACAAATACTACAGTTATGTAGTAAGAGATGGATATACCAATGGAGGCTCTTACTATTATCCGTGCTCTGTTAACTGGTATTATACTTCTCGTGGCGGAAATGCAGGTTCAGCAGGTTACCAGGGTAGCCGCGGTGGAAACGGGTATCTGTATGTTGCGCCAACTGCTTCGGTAACCGGTGGCACGAAAAGTGGTTCGGTATCGACCCACAGCAGAGTGCAGTATCCGATTGCATTTGATACGAATGTAACCGATAGCAGCATCACAGATTATGGAACGCAGTACCAGAAGGTGACTTATTATACGATGCCGTCTTCTGTTACCGTCCCAAAACGAACAGGCTATGATTTTGCGGGATATTATACGTCGGATAATGCAGGGGATATGGTCTTTGATAAGGATGGCAAGGCCCTCGCGAATATAAGCGGATATACGGATGGCAATAAGCGCTGGATACGCAATCAGGATACAATTCTGTATGCGCATTGGACACCGTCAAGCTATATCGTAAATCTCGACAACAATGGAGGAAAGGGAACTTCTTCCATTACGTTGACTTATACAAAGACGATTGAAGAAGTGAAACCTCAGATTACTCCACCGACAAAGGTTGGAGGTGTATTCCAGGGATATTATTATGGTAACGAGCAGTATTATGATTCAAATGGATCTGCGGTTGCCGGAAAAACTTACGATTTTCCGTATAGTATTACTTTGAAGGCACAGTGGGAGTCTTTGGATTATACTGTGGAGCTGTACAGTGATGGACAGTATATCAAGGAAATGGATCTGACATATGGACAGTTCCAGCTTCCGGGTGCACAGGATCTCGGTATCAGCAAGACACATTATGATTTTATCGGATGGAATCTGTATTCAGGACAGGATTGGGCGATGTATGCACCGAATACCATCATCAACGGTGGTATCACGGACAAGGCAGGTGCAACCGTGACTCTGTATGCTGCATGGGCGCTTCAGGACAGCTACAGTGTGACTTATAATGCAAATGGTGGTGTTGGAACACCGGCGATTACTACGGGATTCCCACAAGAGGATCTGATCATCACAGATGTTGCACCGACAAAGGAGAATTATACCTTTGTCGGCTGGAATACCTCTGCAGATGGCAGTGGTACGATGTACCAACCGGGCGCAGTCGTTGCAAGTGGCTTTGGTGAGAATACGACCTTGTATGCCATCTGGAAACGCAATCCTTCCTTGAGTTATCATGCCAATGGCGGTGTGTTCGATTATATGAGCGAGAAGGCATATCATCAGATTGGTGAAGAGGTTTCGATTGATTATACGAATCTGCCGACACGAAATGGATATGATTTTGACGGATGGAACACGAAGTCCGATGGTTCGGGTAATATGTACCGACAGGAAGATGGCAGGAAGCTGACGATTGCGGATTCGGATGTAGTGCTATATGCACAGTGGAAGAAGCAGTCGATGGCAGTACAGTATACGGTTAACCAATACGGAGTGGTAGAGGGTGCTTCGTCTGTCTTGTATGGGGATACTCTGGAATTTACCGTAACGATACCGGCATATGCAGATGCAACCGGCATGGAGGTAACGGCAAATGAAGTCGTGCTTCGTTCACCGGGAATGGAAGCGGGAGAAAACGGAAGTACGGTTTATACCTATACAGTCAAGAATGTAAAAGAAAAGCAATATATCAATGTCGGAGGTATTGAAGCCATGAAATATGGCGTGACCTTCGATACACAGGGAGGTAAGATCGAGACAGATATCACAGGTTATTCCTATGGACAGGTGACGACCCTTCCGGATGCTGCTGTGGTGACGAAGACCGGCTATACATTTGGCGGTTGGTACGAGCAAAGCGATGCTACGCAGACGGTTGTAACGGAGATAAGTGCGACACAGACTGGAAAGAAAACGTATGTGGCAAAGTGGACGGCGAATACCTATACCATCAAGTTAAATGCCAATGGAGGTTCCACGACTGCAGAAGGATGGATTACAGAGGGTGGTAAACAGGTTAAGAGCATTGAAGCAACCTATGATTATCCGGGCGGCTACACACTTCCGACGGTGACAGAACTGACGGGTGAGACGATTGGTGCAGCGCCGGTTGAGTTACTCGGTTGGGCAACAGAAGCAAATGCAACCGCACCGAAATATCAACCGGGGTCTGTAGTGAACAATCTTGCTACAGGAAACACTTCGAATGCAGCAAGTGAAGATCCGGAACAAGGCGAGAATCAGGGAATAGATGATTCTGTTGTAACGCTGTATGCTGTCTGGGATTTGCCGAGTTATACGGTGGTATATGATAGCAATGGTGGTAAATTCGAGAGCACCAATACAAGTGGACAGACAGTATATTCGAATACCGCAAGTGATACGTTCCGTCATGGGACAGATGCAGAATTACGTTTTGGTTCTTATGCACCGAAACGGGATGGATATGCCTTTTTGGGATGGGATGAAGATTTGATGGCACAGACTGCCACTTATCGTGAAGGTAATACAATTCAAAATATCCGTGAGAATAAATCTGTCTATGCTGTCTGGGCTCCATCTTATACGGTAAATTACAAAACCGGAGTTAATGAGACGATTAAGGAGCAACAGCTCAAAGAAGATGGAACCGTTGAAGAAGTAGAAAGGGAACAGGAAATTGTGTTCTCGGATATAGCGGTCAAGAATCAGGAATACACGATTGCGCAGCTACCTGATAAGTCTGCACTACAAGGCAAGATACTGCTTGGCTGGGCAACATCAGAGACGAATAAGGAAGCAAAGAAGATTGCTTACCATACAGGTGATGTCGTACAGAATCTTGGCGGCGCGCAGGATACAACATTGTATGCCGTATGGGCGGAGGCTGATACAAAGTATCTGTCCTTTGACTTAAACGGTGGTGCTTGGACCGGGGACGGTTTTGCGCCGGTTGCGGCAAGTGAAGGTAACTTCGATATAAGCAGTTTACCTGATCAGTCTGCCCTTACAAAAGAGGGATATAATTTTGCAGACTGGACAACTACAAAAGATGATGAGGGCACGAAGGTAACACAGAGTAGTGTAATCGCTGCAACAACAAATACAACACTGTATGCGTTATGGAAAAAGGGAAGCTATATCATAGAATATTGTATGACAGGACCTGTAACCGAACAGGATGAAAATACAAAAGCGCTTACACGCAAAGACGTGAACGGAACGTTACAGAAGGATACCGTTACTTACGGAACGTCACATAATTTGTACGATGGTGGTGGCTATACTTGTGGTGGTTATACATTGATTGGCTGGTCAAACAGTGAAAATGCGGAAATACCGGATTATCAAAAAGGTCAGAGCGTCACAGACCTTGCAGGTACATGTGAGATGGATGGCAATTCGGTAAAGACAAAGACGAAGAAGCTGTATCCAATCTGGGAGAAGACTGGCTATACTATCACATACGATGCGAACAAGCCGGCGGCTTCCAGCAATGAACCGACAGGTACGATGTCAGGTACAGCTGCAACCTATAATACTCCGGTTGCACTCGCAGATAATCAGTATCAGCTGACTGATTATACTTTCCTTGGATGGGCAAAAGAAAAGGATGCAAGTGAACCATTGTATCAGAATAAGCAGACCGTCATTGATCTTGCGGAAGAGATTTCAATTGTAGATGTGGAAGGTCTGAGCAGTATTCGGGGAGATAAAGTGACCCTGTATGCTGTGTGGGCAAAGGACGACGCTGTTGGTTCTTATACGATTCAATATAATGCGAATTATGGAGATGAAGTAGGAACAGGTGGTTCTATGGAAAATCAGGCGGTGCAATGTAATAAGTATGTGCCGTTGTCAACGAATGAATTTACATGGGAGAATCATACCTTCCTTGGATGGGCAACGTCTCAGGAAAACAGCTCTGGTGATAACGTTCAGATAGTATATAGAGATAAAGCGGAAGTAAAAGACCTTGCAGAAAAGAATGGTTCTATTACATTGTATGCAGTCTGGAGCGAAACAAATGAAAAGACCACTCACCTTAGCTTCGATGCGAATGGTGGTACTTTTACAGGTGGACAGCCACAGGAAATTCTTCAGACGATAGAGGCGACTGCAACAGATGTCTCTTATGCAATTACTACATTGCCAACAGATATAAAGAGGGACGGATATACTTTTGCAGGCTGGAGTACAGCAGAGAATGCAACCGTTCCAAATGTATATGAAACAATGACTGTTAAGGCAGTGACATCACCGAGTGAAGAGAATATAGAAAATACAGTGATTGTTACTTCAAATGATTTGAATGTAACCTTACATGCAGTCTGGATTATGAATGCGGCCTTCGATGCGAATGGCGGTTATTTCAAGGTCGGACAACCAACCAGAGTACAGGGAACCTTCACGCAGGAGGACAATGTCTGCAAGCTTACATACGATGTAAGCAGTATCGATAACGTGGTTCGTCCGGGTTATACCTTTGTGGGTTGGAGTCTGAGTTCTTCAGCGAAGGTGGCTGACACGGTGATTGAAAAGACCTATACGAATCCAGTCGAGATAACTGCGCCAACCATCTATGCGGTATGGAGCAAGGATACGGTACTGAACTATGATGCCAATGGCGGTAGCTGGAAGACCTCGCAGCCGGAGGCAGTGAAGGGGTCTGTTCTGACAGCGACAGAAGGTCAGATCGGAACGTATCAGATCACATATGACTTGTCCGATCTGCCGACGGATGAGGCTTTCAATGAAAGATCGGGTTATACCTTCCTTGGCTGGAGCACAAATAGGGATGCGTCAGAGCCGGATACATTCACGGACAATCAATATATCAAGACGTATGGGGCATCAGAAAGCAATTATACAGATGTGACCTTGTATGCGGTATGGAAGACAGAGGAATACAAGATTGTATTCCATAAGAATGTAAGTGATCCTGAAAGTGAAGAAGATATTCAGACGCAGAGTCTGGCAAATGACAATCAGGTGGCACTTATGGCGAATCCATTTACCAGAGAGGATTTTGTATTCCTTGGCTGGTCAGACGACAAAGATTCGTCGAATGTATCATATATTAATCAACAGAAGGTTTATAACCTCTACAGCCGCTATGGCAAGAATGTCGGAAGCGAGGCGGATGCGGACAAGATTCATCTGTATGCAGTATGGAAATCAGATAAGACCTGTTATCTGACCTACGATGCGAACGGCGGACAATATGCGCCGGCAGCTGGAAGTTATGAATATGAGGAACAGGTGACGTTGGATGCGACAGTGGTTCCTTCTTGGGAGAATCATATCTTCCTGGGATGGAGTACTTCAAGTACGGCTACAGAAGCAACCTATGTTTATAATCCGGCAGTTGACGGAGAAGTGCTTACACCTGCATCCTTTGCTCCGGGTTCATTTGCGATTACAGATACTATGACGTTGTATGCGGTATGGAAAGAAGAACCAACTTACAGTGTGACTTACGAGAGCAATGGTGGTTCGGACATGGTGCCGGTAAATAACCGTGTTTACAAGACCGGAGATATAGTAGAGATTGATTTTATGACAGTACCAACCAAAACCGGATACTTATTTGGCGGTTGGAAATGTCAGGATACTACCTATACGGACGGAGACGGACAGACACTGACGATTGCAGATGCAGATCTCACGCTTGAGGCACAGTGGAATGCAATTCAGTATGAAATTGTATATCACAATGGTGAGTATACGTTGGGAACAGATTCTGTAACATATGGTGATGAGGTTCAGATAAAAGATAACACCAACACGGATTTTACAAATCCGGTTGTGGTAGATGGTGGACATGAATTCACCGGATGGGCGTTATCGGATGGCGGAAGCGTGGTATATGGACCGGGCGTAATTGTGACGAACCTCACAACTGTGAATGATGCCGTGATAGACCTTTATATGGTTTTGGCACCAAAGTCTGTAACCGTAACGCTTGCGGATGAGACAACCATTGAGGTAACCTATGGAGAGCAGATGCCGATTGCACCGACTCCTACGAAGGAGGGTTACCGCTTCGAAGGTTATTACGTAGGCACAAAGCAATACTATGATGCGCAGATGAATTCGATGTGCATTTCAGATCTCACTAGTGATACGATACTCACTGCAAAGTGGACTGCGTTGGACTTCGATATCATGTATATGAAGGATGGAGGCATCGTTGCGACACAGACGACGGATTATGATGCACAATGTCAAATCAAGAGTCTGCAACAGCTGGGAATTGCGCTCGATTCGGAATATATCTTCGAAGGCTGGGCACTCACGAAAGAAAAAGCAGATGTGGGAGATTATGATTATCCGGCAGGTCAGGTTGAAGCGAAGAAACTGTGGAATCAGGGAGAGGCACGAAGCCTGTATGCGGTAATCCGAAAGAATGTAAACTATAAAGTAACTTATTATGGTGACGGTGCTTCCAATGTTCCGGTTGACACAACGGAGTACAAGAACAAAGCAACCGTAACCGTCAATACGACAAACCTTCCGATTAAAGAGGGATATACCTTCCTGGGATGGGCGACAAAAGCACAGCCGACAGCGGAGGATGTTGTATATGCAGCAGGCGCAGAAGATGCTACATTTACGATTACTTCGAATGTAACCTTATATGCGGTATGGAAGGCCAAT
>JBJENA010000011.1:0-23749 GCA_051879955.1 Wujia sp. | reverse complement strand
GTGGTATACCACAACAACTTCGGTGAAGAGGACAAGACAATCCGTGTAGGTCTAAGCTATACAACAGACAATTATCAGTTCCTGGATGAAGAAGGACTTACAATTGAGGATGAAGAAGAGCAGGTTTCACTTGCCAGAACAGGTTATACGTTGCTTGGATGGTCGACGAGCAAGTATGGTGCTGTTAACTATGATGCAGGCAGTGACTTGTATCAGCCGTTGACAAGAACTTCGAAGGATGTACATCTGTATGCGGTATGGCAGGCGAATAAGTATACCATCACCTTTGATGCGAACAAGCCGGAAGCTACAAGCGGTACAGTGACCGGAACCATGAAGACAGAGAGCATGGTATATGACACAGAGAAATCGCTGTATGAGAACACCTATGAATTGGAAGGATATACCTTCCTTGGATGGGATGAAGACAAAGATGCGCAGACTGCCACATACAGAAATATGGCGATGGTTGAGAATCTGACATCTGACAAAAATGGACAGGTTACTTTGTACGCAATCTGGCAGGCCAATACTTTCGAGGTAGCATTTGATGCGAATGTTCCGGCGGATGCGACGAGCAAGGTAGCCGGTACGATGGCGAACCAGACATTTACCTATGATCAGGCGCAGAACCTTACGGAAAATGCGTATATTCTGACAGGATATACCTTTAAGGGATGGTCGCTTGACAAGGAGGCTACAGCAGAGGATACAACTGCTTTAATGGCAGATGCATCGAGCCAGGTCAATCTTGCAACCGGTGGTGAAAAGACCATATATGCCGTATGGAAGAAGAATACCTATAACGTGGAATTCCATGCAAATGTTCCTAGGACAGCAACAAGTACTGCACAAGGACGCATGGATGCACAGACCATGACTTATGATGTGGAAGCTGCTTTGACGGCGAATGCGTATACATTGGAAGGATATACCTTCCGGGGTTGGAGTACGGATGAGGCAGTCAACGAAGTAACCTATACAGATAAGAAGAAGGTTGTGAACCTGAGTACGCAGGGAACGTTCGACCTGTATGCATTCTGGCAGGCAAACAGCTATGAGGTGGCATTTGATGCGAATGTACCGGCGGATGCAACAAGCGAGGCAACCGGTACGATGGCAAACCAGACATGTACCTATGATGTGGCGCAGAACCTTACGAAGAATGCGTATACCCTGACAGGATATACCTTCCTTGGCTGGTCGCTTGATGAGAATGCGACAGGCGAAGATACAACTGCTTTGATGGCAGATGAATCTGAACAGATGAATCTTGCAACAAGCGGAGTGAAGACACTTTATGCAATCTGGGCGAAGAATGAATATACGGTAAGCTTTGATGCGAACAAGCCGGAGGGTGCAACAACGAACGTACAGGGAACGATGGCAGTACAGACGATGACCTATGATGTCGAGGCTGCACTCACAGAGAACGCCTATACGTTGGAGGGATATACCTTCGAGGGCTGGAGTAAGGACGCGAAAGCAGCAGAGGCAAGTTATACAGATAAGCAACAACTTAAGAACCTGAGCAGTCAGGGTGCATGTACCTTGTATGCAATCTGGCAGGCAAACAGCTATGAGGTGGCATTCGATGCGAATGTACCGGCAACGGCAACAAGCGAGGTAAGTGGCGCGATGGAGAATCAGACATTTGCCTATGACAAGAAGCAGAAGCTTACGAAGAATGCGTATACCTTGACGGGATATACCTTCCTTGGATGGTCGCTTGATGAGAATGCTACGGGTGAAGATACAACTGCTTTGATGGCAGATGAATCCGAACAGGTTAATTTTGTGACAAGTGGTGTGAAGACCCTGTATGCAATCTGGCAGGCGAATACGTATGAAGTAGCATTTGATTCGGATGTACCGGAGACAGCGACGAGCAAGGTGTCCGGAACGATGGAAAACCAGACATTTACCTATGACAAGAAGCAGAAGCTTACGAAGAATGCGTATACCTTGACGGGATACACCTTCCTTGGATGGGCATTAGACAAGGATGCTTCACAGGATAGTGAACAAACAGCTACAGATAGTGATGCACAGCCGGCAGACAGCGTGCTCCTGGCAGACGAATCGGAACAGGTGAATCTGGCGACGGATGGTGTGAAGACCGTATATGCTGTTTGGGAGAAGAATGGATATGTGGTAAGCTTCGATGCAAATGTACCGGAGGATGCGAAGAGTCAGGCAGAAGGTACAATGGACGATCAGTCATTTACCTATGATGAGACACAGAAGCTTACGAAGAATGCATACACGCTGAGCGGCTATACATTTATTGGTTGGAGTGTGGATGCAAAGGCAACCGAGGCAACCTATACAGATGAACAGTCCGTATCGAATGTTGGCAGTGAGAATGTGGTGAAGCTGTATGCCATCTGGAAGGCGGTTGATTATCAAGTGACCTTTGATGGTAATGGTTTTGCAGTGACGATAGAGGCTCAGAATATTCATTATGGTTATCCGGCGAAAGAACCGGTTGCTCCGACAGCAGATGGTCAGAGATTTGACGGATGGTATCAGGATCAGGCATGCACACAGGCCTGGGATTTTGAGAAGGATGTCGTGACACAGGATATCGTACTCTATGCAAAATGGTACACCCTGAAGATGGCGGTGACCGACACAGAGGGCAACAAGACATATTTTGATACATTGGTGCAGGCATTGGAATATGCAGAGACATTGGATACACCGGTACAAATCGACATGTCGAAGAGTCAGACGATCTCAAGTGATATGACGATTCCGGAGAATGTGACCTTGAATCTCGACAAAAATACAATCAAAGTAAGTGATGGTGTAGTTCTGACCAACCAGGGTTCCATCGTGGGAACGACAGGTGCCATATCCGGAACCGGAAGCTTTGTAAATAACAGCCAGGTGGATACTGTAACACTTAGAGTTTCGGTGGTTCAAAATGAGAATGGTACCATCGCAAATTCTACGATATCAAAACAGACGAAGGTAACCGGTGGTGTTCTGGATAGTGTTACAAATTCCGGAAGCATTTTCGGTTCGACCTTATCCGGAAACAGTGTAAACAGAGGAACGATTCAGGATGCGGTTGTAACCGGCAATCTGGACAACAAAGCAGTGATTCAGGATTCCGATACATCGGCTGCAGTAGTAGCAGGCAAAACAGAGGTTGTGACGCTTGAGTCTGCGACAAAAAATATCACTGCGACAGATACAGATAAGGCTGAGGTCAAAGGTTCTACCTACCGGGTATTGCAGTTGAAGGGAACCGGAAAAAATAAAGCGGTTTCATTGAGCTGGAAGAAACAGTCCAAGGCGAGCGGATATATCGTCTACGGTGCAGCGTGTGGTGGCAAGATGAAGAAGCTTGCAGAACTCAAGAGCAAGTCGAAGAACAAGTACACGCACACGAAGCTCAAGAAAGGAAAGTACTACAAATACATGGTAGTTGCTTACACCACTGTCAAGGGACAAAAGCAGGTATTGGCGATGTCGAAGATTGTACATGTTGCGACTCTTGGTGGAAAGAAGGGCAATGCTACCGGATTAAAGGTAACTCAGAAATCTGTAAACGTGAAGAAGGGAAAGACCGTACAGTTGAAGGCGACGATGGTAAAGAAGCAGGCCGTACAAAAGCATTTGGCTTATATTCGTTATGAGTCTGCAAATCCGAAGATTGCAACCGTATCAAGCAAAGGCAAGATTAAGGGCGTAAAGAAAGGAAAAACAACCATCTACGTATATACACAAAACGGTATTTCAAAACAGGTCAAAGTGACTGTGAAGTAATACGACAACAATAAATTTACAAGATATGGTGTGACTTCTATACGGGTCACACCATATTCAGTTGAATGGTCTTTCATTTTGTCATAACAACCGACTTCCAATCGAAAAACGCTGTCAATTTTTACTGTCGCAACTTGCGAATTCTTACCTCTTGTTCTTAAAAAATGAAGCTCCTATAATGAGGCAGAAGGAGAAAATGGAAAAAGCATCAGAGTTAGGGGGATTTTTATGAGAACAAAAGTGTTGATGATCAAACACGATGCAAAATCTGCGACAGCATTGAAGGCGGTGTTGACAGGCAATCGGGATATTCTGGTATGTGATATGGTAACGGATGGAGCCAAAGCAATTGACGCAATTCGCTTACATAATCCGGATGTGATAATTCTGGATTTTTTGCTGCCGAATCTGGATGGACTTGCTGTGATGGAAGAGGTGGATACCTGGGGAGGTAACCGATACCGATTCTTAGTGCAAGGCAATGCAAATCAGATTGGGTTTGCGGTACATGCCGGATGTAAGTTTGAACATATTTTTGTTCGTTTTATAGATGAGGAACGAAAGGATATCAATTATGAAAGAGAGGTCCTGCAGCTATGTGCCGCAAAACAGACCGGAATTCATGTTTGTAAACCGGAAGAGGAAGAAAAGGAAAATGAGAACCAGCTCGAGGTGAAGATTACAGAGATTATCCATGAGGTTGGCGTACCGGCACATATCAAGGGATACCAGTATCTAAGAAGTTCCATTTTGATGGCAGTGCAGGATATGGACATTTTGGATTCCATTACCAAACAATTATATCCGTCCATTGCAAAGCAGTATCAGACAACTTCTTCAAGGGTAGAAAGAGCGATAAGACATGCGATAGAGGTGGCATGGAGCAGGGGGAAAAGTGACACCATGCATGAACTGTTCGGATACACGCTTCAGCAGGGAAAGGTGAAACCGACAAATTCCGAATTTATAGCATTGATAGCCGACAAAATTCGATTGGAATCGAAGATGAAAAGTGCTTGACAATGTATATATGAAATTATATCATCATTCTATGGTTAATCATTGATTGATAGGAGGATGAGATAAGGGGAGATAATATGAATATGGGAAATGTGCGAGTCATGATTGCAGATGCCAGCCATGAGATGCTGAGCCGGCAATTAGAAGCGCAAAATCATGGGGATGATTTTGAGATCGTGTGTTGTACAGAGGATGGAAACGAGGTATATGAACAGGTACTTGAGGTTCGGCCGGACGTTTTGCTGATGGATGTTTTCATTACCAATGTAGATGGGCTAGAGGTACTGGAACAGCTTCGGGAAAACGATTCGTTGCAAGACTTGAAGATTATTTTCCTGTCCACGGTTGGTTCAAACCGTATCATCAATATGGCATTCAATCTGGGTGCTGATTATTATATGATGAAGCCTTGTGATCCGAAGGTGTTAGCGAAGCGCATTCTGCAGATTGCAGCCATGGGAAAGGTTGGGGAGCTGAGTACGGATGTGGTTGTGACAGAGCTTGCAGTGACAGGGGACACCACAAAACACAACATGGATGTCATGGAGAATGACGTCACAGAAATTATCAGAGAGATTGGTATTCCGGCACATATCAAGGGATATCAGTACATAAGAGAAGGCATTATGATGGCAGTTAACGACATGAATATGCTCAACTACATCACAAAGCTGTTGTATCCAACCATTGCAAAGAAATACAAGACGACTTCAAGTAGTGTAGAGCGTGCCATCCGGCATGCGATTGAGGTTGCATGGGGACGTGGAAAGCTGGAAGTGATAGAGGAGATGTTCGGATATACGGTAAGTGCCGGTAAGGGAAAGCCTACGAATTCGGAGTTTATTGCACTCATTGCAGACAAGCTTCGGATTGAGTATAAAATGCATGCGAGCTAATGCATGTGAGGGAGTACGAAAGGAGACAAAGACGTGGCAACGGAAGGAACAAGAGATGGCGGTTCCGGTGTAAACAAGGGACAGGGAAAGTACTTTGACCGGGAGAAAAGACCAGGAGGAGGAACGAGATTTCCAAGACCTGACCGACCACAAAGAGGAGAGAAACCATACGGTGAGAGGTCCCAGAATTCGGATCATTCCTATGGGGACAGAACACAGCGTGGAGATAGACCACAACGTTCAGATCGACCATATGGAGACAAGACAGCACGGGCTGACAAACCATACGGAGATCGTCCACAGAGATCGGAACGACCAAACCGGGGGTATGGAAGTGCTCCGAAGTTCCCAAGCAAGGATAAGGATGACGATGAAGAAGATAGAGGAAGAAGAAGCAAACCATCTCGTCCAAAGGAGAACAAGCCGAGTGTAGCAATTCCGGACAAGAACAAGGTGCAGATGCGTCTTGAAAAGGAACAAAAGTCTGTGAAAAAGAAGCAAAACAACAAGAAGAAAGAGAGTACTCGGCCACAACCAAAACAGAAGCGTTCAAACAATATTAACTATACAAAGAATTATGCAAATGGCGCATATGATGAGTATGAAGATTATTATGACGATTTGTATTAAGAACCAAGCAAGGGATGAAAGAAACGTCCCTTGCTTTCTTTGTTTGTAGTTGATTGTATCGACAGAATATGATATGATTTGGATAACTGTGGAATGGAAACAAATGGAGGAAAACTGTGGACGAAAATAATCTGGATCGCATGTTAGAGGAACTATCTGCGATGGATGGAGAATTGAATGATAATTTGGATCTGGATTCCGGAATCGATCTGGATATGTCGGACATGGATGGCATTTCTCTGGATGAGTTAGACGCACTTGGGGAAATGGATTTTTCCGACATGGATTTTGATGATATAGATTTTGACGATGTAGATATCACAAATCTGGAGGTTGGTGAACAGCCGACTGTCAACCGACATGAGGATACAGATATGAATCTGGATTCTTTGCTGGAGCAGGCGGAAGAAAATATGCAGGAAGGTGCGCTTGAGGAAGAGGATGATTTTGATTCCATGCTGCCGGAGGATATGGGCCGGGAGGAAGAAGATGAGGTCTTTGTGCAGGCGAAGCAACAGGCTCAGGAAGAGTCTGAGATGGATAGCTTTTTTGATGACCAGACATTTGATACCTTGACTGCGGATAAAGAAACCGCCCCTCAGGAGGCAGATCCATTTTCGGAGCTTTCATCGGAATTTGATGATTTTGAGATAAATAATTTAGATATTCCGGAAAAAGGGAGTGCAAATAGTAATCCGTATACAGCAGGTGAAGACAGCCTGGATGCACTGTTGCAGTCTTCCATGGAATTGGGTTTAGAAAGTGGAGACCTTGCGGACATCGAAGATATTGACGAGGTAAAGTCGAAAAAGAAAAAAGGTTCCAGGAACAAAGACGGAAAAAAGAAACGCTCCCTTTCTGAAATCATATTTGGTGAACCGGATCAGGATGATTTAGAGGAAGAAGTCTATCTCGCAGAGCGTAAAGCGAAAAAAGAGGAAGACAAGGAAAAGAAAAAAGCCGAAAAAGAAGTTGTCAATGCTGAAAAAGCAGCCAAGAAGGCTGAGAAATTGGCATTAAAACAAAAGGAACAGGGTGCGAAACAGGCACAAAAGGATGCAAAAAAACAGGCACAGCAGGAAGCTTACGAGCAAGAGCTTGAGGAAGAAAAGAATCAAAAGAAGGTTCCGACTGCTGTTGTAATTATTGTATTTGTCTTGTTTGCATTGCTTGGCGCGGGTGTGGTATTTGGAACAAAAGGCTTCAATTATTCACAGGTGATTCGAAAGGCAACAGACTACTTCAATCGTCAGAGATATCGATTGGCCTACAATCAGGTGTCCGGTGTGGATGTAAAAGAAAAGGATCAGCCATTGAAGGACCGAATTTATACGGTCATGTATGTGGAACGTCTGTATGAAAGCTACGAGACCAATTTAAAGCTCGGACGCTTTGACAAGGCACTCGATGCATTGCTTCGCGGAGTTCAAAAATATGACGAGCATTATCAGGAAGCCGTGGAATTAGAGATTGTACAGGATATCGATGGTTGCCGGGCGAAGATTGTGGCGGCGCTTTGGACTACATATGGACTTACGGAAGATACAGCCTACAATATCCTCGCAATGGATGGACAGGAATATACGCAGAGGTTGCTTGATATCAGTAAGCAGATAGAAGAACAGCTTCAAACGCCGACGGATGCAGCAAAATAAACAATAGGGACTGATACATTTTTTGGAGGAAAACAATGATAGCAATTTTAGATTATGACGCAGGAAATATAAAAAGTGTAGAAAAGGCCTTACAATACCTTGGTGAAGAAGCAGTCATCACCCGAGACCGTGACGTGATCATGGCAAGCGAAAAGGTGATTTTACCGGGCGTTGGGAATTTCGGTGACGCGATGGAGAAGATTCGCGCATACAAGCTGGAACAGGTAATTTACGATGTGGTAGAGAAAAAGACACCGTTTTTGGGTATCTGCCTGGGTTTGCAGCTACTGTATAAAACAAGTGAGGAGAGTCCGGGCGCAACCGGTCTTGGCATTTTGGATGGCGAGATTATCAGAATTCCGGATGCACCGGGCTTAAAGGTACCACAGATTGGATGGAATTCTCTGGATATACGAAAAGATGCTAAGCTTTTTGCGGGAATTAGTGGAAATCCTTATGTGTATTTCGTACATTCGTATTATCTAAAATCAGCTTGTGAGAGTGATGTGGCAGCAACCACACAGTATTCTGTGGATATTCACGCATCGGTAGAACGTGACAACGTCTTTGCCTGTCAGTTTCACCCGGAAAAGAGTTCCACAGTCGGATTGCAGATTTTGAAGAATTTTATTGCTTTATAAGATAGAGGGAAGAGCTATGCATACAAAACGAATCATCCCATGTCTGGATGTAAACAATGGACGTGTGGTTAAGGGAGTAAATTTTGTCAATTTAAAGGATGCCGGTGATCCGGTTGCAGTTGGAGCGGCCTATGACAAGGCCGGTGCGGACGAATTGGTTTTTTTGGATATTACAGCGTCTTCTGACTCAAGAAATATTGTGATCGATATGGTACGTAAGGTGGCAGAAACCATCTTCATTCCATTTACGGTAGGTGGAGGAATCCGAAGTGTAGATGATTTCCGCGCCATTTTACGTGAGGGAGCAGACAAGGTTAGCATCAATTCCTCGGCTATTAATACACCGAGATTAATCAGTGATGCAGCAGACAAGTTCGGCAGCCAGTGCGTAGTCGTAGCCATTGATGCAAGAAGGCGGCCGGATGGAAGCGGTTGGAATGTGTTTAAAAATGGCGGAAGAATTGATACCGGTTTAGATGCCATCGAATGGGCGATGGAAGCAGACCGATTAGGAGCCGGCGAAATATTGCTCACCAGTATGGACTGTGATGGAACGAAAGCCGGATATGATGTGGAGCTGACCAGACAGATTTCCGAGCTCGTTTCCGTACCCGTCATTGCATCAGGCGGTGCAGGAACCAAGGACCATTTTTATGATGCATTAACAGAGGGAAAGGCAGACGCAGCACTTGCAGCATCGCTGTTTCATTATAAAGAACTTGAGATTATGGATTTGAAGCAGTATCTGTCCGATAAAGGATTATCGATGCGTTTGTAGATAGATGATGAAGATTACATTGCAGGAAAATAACATTGAGGTTTCAGAGTATCTGTATCTGCGTGAGCAGGTTGGTTGGAGAACGCTATCCGATACGCAGGCACAAAAGGCCATTGACAACTGTCTGTATATTGTCAAGGCAGTGGACGAAGATGGAACTGTTTGCGGAATGGGACGATTGGTTGGAGATGGAGCCGTGATTGTCTATATTCAGGATTTAATCGTGCTTCCGGGTGCCCAGGGAATGGGGATTGGTTCGATGCTGATTTCGGCTTTGAAGGATTATGCAGAGAAGTTGCAGGAAGAAGGAACTACCATGATGCTGTGCCTGATGTGTGCAAAGGGTAGAGAACCTTTTTATGAGAAACACGGATTTATCAAAAGACCAAACGAAAGATTAGGACCGGGTATGATACAATTTTTGTCCTAGCCCACTGTGAGAGCAAAAAAAAAAGACATGCACCTTTATGGCGCATGTCTTTTTATTATTTGTCAGACTCTACAAGATAAGGCTTAAGTGCAGCCATAATCTCTTCTGTTTCTGTTTCTGTGTGAATATTCAAATCAATTGGCTTGGAAATATCCAAACTAAAAATACCCATAATTGATTTTGCGTCGATGACATATCTTCCGGATACCAAGTCAAACTCGGCATTGAAACCGCTGATGTCATTTACAAAGCTCTTAACCTTCTCGATTGAGTTAAGTGAAACCTGAACCTCTAACATCTCCAACCTCCTTATCCTGTAAAAGTGAAAAATGTACTTTCACACTTTTTTTTTCTATGTTACTATAATAAAAGTTTGCAGGGTAAAAGTCAATAAGAGCAAGGAGAAAAATTTGTAAAATGTGGGTAAATCTCAATGGAAAAAAGATTGCAGTTTGCACACTTGGGTGCAAGGTGAATCAATATGAAAGTGACAGTGTGATGGATGCATTAAAGGCGTGTGGATGTGAGGTTGTAGCCTTTTCACAGGAAGCAGATATCTATATTGTAAACACTTGTGCGGTTACGAATATGGCAGAACGAAAATCCAGACAGATGTTACATCGTGCGAAGAAAAAAAATCCACAGGCAGTGGTGGTCGCAGTGGGCTGTTATATTCAGGCTGCTGCGGACAGAGATGATATACTTGGCGAAGATATGACGAAAGCGACGGTGATTGAAAAGGAGAGCCGGACCTATGAAAATCAGGAGCATCTCCTGCAGGAGCTTGGCGTTGATTTGCTGGTCGGGAACAATCGTAAAAAGGATCTTCCTCAGATTCTGGAAACCTATCTGGACGGAAAGAAAGTGGAAGATACGATTGTGGATATCAATCACACAGATGAATATGAGTGTATGCAGCTTGAAAAGCCAAATGAAAGGTGCAGAGCCTATGTCAAGGTGCAGGATGGATGCAACAATTTTTGCAGCTATTGTATCATTCCATATACAAGAGGAAGAATTCGCAGCCGGGCGATTTCGGATGTGCTTCAAGAGATACAGGGATTGGCAAAGCGCGGTGTACAGGAGGTTGTGTTAACCGGTATCAATCTGTCTTCCTATGAGGATGAAGATGGCGCAGACCTGTTGCATTTAATTCAGGCGGTTGCCGAGATAGAAGGAATTGCAAGGATTCGCTTGGGGTCGTTAGAGCCTCGCGTGATTACAAAACGGTTCCTGGAAGGCTTGGTGGCCCTTCCTAAGGTGTGTCCGCATTTTCATCTGTCTTTACAGAGTGCATGCAACGACACCTTAAAAAGGATGAATCGTCATTACACGATAGAGGAATATATGGAAAAATGCCGGATGATTCGAAGCTACTATGATCGTCCGGCACTTGCCACCGATATCATCGTAGGATTTCCGGGAGAGACAGAGGAAGAATTTGCAACAACCTATGCGAATCTGGAAGCATTGAAGCTCTATGAAATGCATGTCTTCAAATACTCCAGACGAAGTGGTACGCCTGCGGCATCCATGCCAAATCAGGTGAGCGACGCAGATAAGGACCGACGCAGTGACGCGCTGCTTGCACTTACGGCAAAACAAAAGGCAGAGTACGAAGCGGGCTTTTTGGACGAGGAGGTCTGTGTACTTGTGGAAGAATACGAAAAACGGGATGGGGGTTGTTTCCGAAAAGGGCATACAGAACGCTATATCATGGTTTGCGATGCTGCACCCGAGGAGGTGTGCCGGCAAAGTGTGAACACGTTTGTCCGTGTGCGATACCAAGGTTAGAAGAAAAAATTAAAAATTAGCTTGACAACGTGTCCATACTTTGTTATTATGACAAAGGTTTCGATATGGTTCGTTGGTCAAGCGGCTAAGACGTCGCCCTCTCACGGCGAAAACAGGGGTTCGATTCCCCTACGAACTGCTAGATTGCCTGCAGACAAAAGTCTGCAGGTTTTTTTGTGCACCTTTTTATGCCCACTTGTTGACGTTATCCGCCATTTTTGGTAAAATGTACCTTATCAAATTGCGTTCTCTCATGAAGGGTGAAATGCAAAAGAGAGCTATTTAAAGTGAGGAGGTATAAAAATGAGAAAATGGAAAAAATCAATTGCTATGGCGGCAAGTCTGGCAATGATTCTTTCTTCTGTTGTGACGGGTGCACCCGCGATGGCAGCAGACCTTGACGAAGCAATTGTAGTAGCTTCTGAGAGTGATGCGGATGCAGCAGAAGAAGTCGTGGTGGAGGAAGAGACCGCCACAGTGGAAGTGGAGGATACGGCATATGCTGCACTTACCTATCCGGTTGTGATTGCGGATGCGTTCCCGAACGCTGCGTTTCAAACCTATGTAAAAGGGTTTGATACAGATAGCGATGGTTCCCTTTCACAGTCAGAAGCAGAGGCTGTTACGACGATTGAGATTACAAACAAGGATACCGCAGTCAATGACTTGACGGGAATCCAGTATTTCACGAATCTGACGAAACTTGACTGTAGTGGAAATGCATTGAGAAGTCTCGATGTCAGCAATTTGACAAAATTGGAGTTTTTGTATTGCCAGTCGAACCTGATTACGAATCTGGATTTGAGCAAGAATGCAGAGCTTACCATGTTGGTTTGTTCTTCCAATGAGATTGCAACTCTGGATTTGAGCCAAAATGCGAAATTGTCTATATTGCTTGCCAACGAAATGGCTGCCTTGAAGGAGCTTATAGTTTCGGATAATGCTGCTTTGACAATTCTGCAAATCAGAAAGACATCGGTATCCACCATGGCATTGAAGAATGCATCAAAGCTTGTGGTTCTCGATTGCAGTGAGACAAACATTCCTTCCCTCGATGCGTCAAAGCTTACCAGCTTGCGGGAGCTTTATTGTGTAGGTATGACTGGTATGTCCGTATTGGATGTCAGTGGACTTGCGAATTTGAAGGTCCTTGTTGTTGGAGCATTTAAGACGGACATGCAGGTAGTGAAGGACAGCGTCATAAATGATAAATATATATATGATTATGTATCCAATCCGGATATTATGAACGCAGAAGTGGAATATGTATTGAACAATCTCACTTCGATTTGGGTTGGAGGTAACACAAAGGGCTCTTTGACGGAAGTGATTGCAAAGAACTGTCCGAGTCTGGAGTATGTCCGCTGCAACAACAACAATATCCAGAATCTGGATTTGTCCGGTGACAGTGCATTGAAATATCTTAATTGTGAGAACAACAGCTTAAAGGAGGTTTCATTGACCGGGCTTTCTGCATTGCAGGCTGTAAATGCGTCAAACAATGTCCTCACTGGTCTGGATGTATCCGGCAATGTTGCATTGAAAGAGCTGTATCTGGAGGCAAATAAGCTTTCAGCACTCGATGTGACGGCTAACACAGTACTCGAGGCACTGAGCCTTACATCCAATGAGCTGGAGAGCACGGTTACGGTTAACTCAGAGAAAGAATATATCAGTCAGGACGTAAGTAAGAATACAGCTTTGAAGGCGCTGTTTTGCTCGAAAACCGGTATTGAGTATTTGGGACTGGATACCAATGTTGCATTGGAGGAATTGGTGTGTGAGAGCAACCATCTGACATCCTTGAACTTAGGCAACTGTACAGCCCTAAAGACAGTCAATGCAACAAATAACAAGTATGATATCGTGTTGGATGAGACCTTCAAATACAAGTTCAGTGATTTTCCGGGTTTCCAGAGAAACTCTTTGGATGAAACTTTGGATCAGCCGTTTATCGGTGCAACATATGAAAAAGGTTGGATTATCTGGCCGGATTTGGACAAGACTTCCGTATCATATAGTTATGCGATGAACGAAAAGTACAAGGTGAATTTTACCTTAAATATCGTGAATCCTTTGAAGCCGGTGGTATATGTCGGAGAGACGGCAGCAGGATTTACAGGTGCAAATAATATTATCAATGGTAGTACATATTCTTTGAGACCAGTCAACAAGGCGACGACCGGTGAGGAGCCGATAGAGAAGGTTACCTGGACGACAGACAATGACAAAGTACTTGAGATTGACAATGTGAATAGTTCCATGAAGGTTATCGGTCTTCCGGATACCGGAACTGTCAATTTGAAGATGCATATTGATGGTAAGGAACGTGGATATGTTCAATTCAAAATCAATCAGCTGGCAGAGGAAATTGCGATTTCCGGTACTTCAGGATCTGGAGAAACCTTGGATTTGACACAGGGAGTTGCGCTTCAGGCAGGTACACTGGTAGATAACAAGGATAAGACCATGCAGATTACTGCGACCCTTTCTCCTGAGACAACCACAAATAAGAAAGCATACTTTACTTCCAGTGATAGCCGAGTTGCTACTGTAGATTCTACAACCGGTAAGGTAACAGCCGTGGGGCAGGGAACAGCTGTAATTACCTGTATACCGGAGGATGCGAAGACGAATCCGGATAATATCGTGAAGGCAACCGTTACCGTAAATGTCACACAACGTGCCAATACGGTTGCAGTTACAAATGCAAATGGTTCTAATTCTCAGAAGGTAGCGGTTGGACAGCAGATTACCTACAAGGCAACGGTTGCACCATCGAACGTAGACAAGGCAGTTACCTGGACAACTTCAGATGCGAGTGTGGCAACGGTTGACGAAAATGGTGTGATTACCGGTATGAGCAAGGGAACCGCAACCATCACAGCAACCTCAAAAGATTTTGAAAAGGCATATGGAACAAGAACGGTGGATGTTGTAGATGCTGTGTCTGCAATCACCATCTCGACAAATGATACAACAAATGCAATATCCACTGGCGAGAATGCATATACAATCCAAAAAGGAAAGAGTGTCACTTTCCTCGCTGCAGTAGCTCCGGCAGAGGCAGAGCCGACTGTAACCTGGACAACCAGTGATGATACAGTTGCAACAGTTAGTAATGGTATTGTATCCGGCAGACTGGGTGGTGATGTTGTTATCACAGCAACTGCCAATGATGGAAGTGGAACGTCTCAGAGCATCAATATCCATGTCAATGCCCCTGTAACAGGCATCAATGTCAGACCGGCCACCGGTAGCACGAGTGCGATTGCCAAGGGTGCAACCACACAGTTAGAGGCGACAGTGGGTCCGACAGATGCAAGTGACAAGCGTGTGGAGTGGTCTTCAGAGAACACTGCAATTGCGACAGTTGATGCAAACGGTTTGGTGACAGCTGTAGAACCTGGTTCTGTAAAGATTTATGCAACAGCAAAGGATGGAAGTGGTAAGGTTGGTTTCTTAGCCATTACGGTACAAAAGCCGGTAGAGAGCATCCTTTTGACAGCAAATAATACAATTGTATATAAGAATTCTACTTTGGCTATCACACCGACGGTATCACCGGCAGATGCTGCAAATAAGACAGTAGAGTGGACATCCAGCAACCCTGAAATTGCAACGGTAGATGCAGGCGGAAGAGTGGTCGGTAAGAAGAGCGGAACGGTAACGATTACAGCAACTGCGAAGGATAAGGCAGGTGCATTTGCGACATTCACTGTCACAGTTGTAACTCCGGTTGCATCCATCAAGCTTACATCTGCGAAGAATTATGTGAATGTTGGAAAGACCATGCAGATTGCAGCAGAGATTCTTCCTGCAGATGCAGATAACAAGACCTTGGCATGGTCAAGCACAAACGAAAAGATTGCGACTGTCGATGGCAATGGTGTGGTTCGCGGTGTAAGTGCAGGAAATGTACAGATTAAGGCTACTTCTACAGATGGAAGTAATCGTGCGGTTGTGATTTCGTTGACTGTAAAGCAGCCGGTTACAAAGATTACATTGAAGAATGTAAAGAAGAAAACTGTGACTAGTACAACGATGAATGTGGGAGCTTCTTATTCATTGGTTCCTTCAATTTCACCTTCAACGGCAACGGATAAAACCTTGACCTGGAAGACAAGCAATAAGAAGCTTGCGACAGTTTCCAATGGTGTAATCACCGCATTGAAGAAGGGTACAGTAACGATTACCTGTACCGCAAATGATGGTTCCGGTGTCAAGAAGACCTTCAAGGTAACCATTAAGCAGCCGGTTAAAAAGATTGCACTGAAGGTTGGCAAGAAGACGGTTACATCGGTGAATGTCAAGAAGGGCAAGACCAAGACTGTAAAAGCATATGTAAGTCCTTCTTATGCAAACAATAAGAAGGTAACCTTCAAGAGTGCGGATAAGAAGATTGCAACGGTAACCTCTACCGGTAAGATCAAGGGTATCCGTCCGGGTAGGACAACCATTACCTGTACTGCAAAGGATGGTAGTAAGGTCTATACAGCCATTACGGTTTCAGTAGAGTAAATTCATAAAATACATGCGAAAGGGACGCGATTTTTGCGTCCCTTTTTGTATTTTCTGCTTGAATAATGCCTCTTGGTGCGATATACTACATGTAGTTTGTTATAATGCAGGATGATGGTATATCATTCGTTGAAAGGGGTAAGGATATGGCAGTATGTGAAACATGTGGTGCCAAGGTACAGGAAGGCATTACACTTTGTCCGGAGTGTGGAAGACCGGTAGTGAAGATGAAGACAAGTTTGGGCTTGAAGGGTCAAAATGGAAAAAAACCAGTCAAGACCACAGCATATAATCCGGCAGATGCATTTGGAGATATCTACGATGGCAATAGTGTTGGTGGTACGGAACCAATCAAAGTCAGCAAGGAAGATTTGGCAGACTTGAAGACTACCACAAAGAAACAAAAAGGCAAGAGTGGAGTCGGAAAGTTTATTGGAAATGTGATAAAGCTTGCGATTTTTGTTGCGATTTGTTTTGGTATATACACAGTTGTAAAGGATACAATCGGAAAGGTAAAAGGACCGGAGACCTATCAGGAAGCGTTGAATCTTTTTAAGGAAGCTGTCAATGCAAAGGATCAGGAACAGATGGAGGGTATGATTCCGGGATACATTACCGCGAATAAATTGGAAGCGGAGAATTTGATTCGTCGATTAGGCGATACCGAATTTACGGATATCAAGATTTTGAAGGTAACAGAGTGGACGGAGCCTATGGTGGATGATTTCACACAGCAGGTACAGCTGGAGCATGGTACTTCTGCAGGTGTAAGAGCCGGTGTTACTTTAAGAGTCGGATTACGAGGTAAGATGAAGAATATGTCAGGCGTAACGGTATCCTATATGGAGGCTGAGCTTCAGCTGATTCAGATTAAGGGTGCATGGTACGTCGATATTGAAGGCTTTTCTGCATTGTTACCGGAGTAGATGTAAAGTTTAAAAGATTAGGCTGGGATAACCTGGCCTAATTTTTATTTGTGAAAGGAAAAGTATGGCATTACAATTTGTTTTAGGACCAAGTGGTGCTGGGAAATCACAATTTGTTTACACGCAAATGATTGAGAAGACCATGAAGGACCCACAATCCAAATATATATTATTAGTTCCGGAACAAAACTCGTTGGCATTACAGCGCAAACTGGTTACCATGCATCCAAGAAAAGGTAGTTTTCAGATTGATGTGATTGGGTTTAACCGTTTGGCGTACCGTGTGTTTGATGAACTTCATATCCAGCCGGGAAAGGTATTGGAGGATTTTGGAAAGTCGATGCTCATTCGAAAAGCTGCAGGAGAACACAAAGGTGAATTGCAGATATATGGAAACAGCCTGGATAAAGCAGGATTTATAGATGAGGCAAAATCGCTTCTTTCTGAGATGTACCAATACGATGTGTCAGCACAGGGAATGCAGAAAGTATTAGCCTCTTTGTCGGATTCGCAGAGCGACCGGGTGCTTGTGAAGAAGCTACAGGATATGAATGTTATCCTGCAAGCGTTTGAGGAAAAGAAAGCAGATGCCTTTTTGGTGGCAGAGCAGTTGCTTGACCTTTTGACAGCTGCGATTTCAAAATCCAAACAGATTGCGGATAGTGAGATTGTGCTGGATGGGTTTACAGGGTTTACTCCGATTCAGTGGAAGGTGATTCGTGAATTGATTCACTGTGCAAAGAAGGTAACGGTAATCCTGACAATTGATAAAGCAAGCTATGAACAAAAAAAGGTGCCGGAGCATGCGTTATTTGCACTTACAAAGCAGACGATGGATCAATTGTTGCTGGCAGCCCAGCAGGCGCAGAAGCTGGTAGAACCGACCATATTTTTGGAAAAGGGGCATCGTTGGGAAAACGGTCACCCGATCGAACATCTTGAAAAAAATCTGTTTCGATATCCATATCATACGTTTTCAAAAGAACAGGATGCGATTGGGATTTATAGCTTCCAGAATCCAAGACAGGAGATGGATGCTGTGGCATCCATGATTCGTTATCTTGTGATGAAGGAAGGATATCGTTATCGGGATATTGCAGTGGTAAGTGGCAATTTGGAAGAAAGTGCAGAGTATGTGGAACGTATTTTTCCACAATATGACATTCCGTGCTTTGTTGATATGACTATGCCCGTAAAGCATCATCCGGGCATTGATGCATTGACGCATTTGATGCTTATCGTGCAAGAAAATTTTAGTTTTGACAGTGTATTTGCGTTGCTGAAATCCGGTGTGATTCGGGACCTGGATCAGTCAGAGGTCGAAAACCTCGAAAATTATTGCCTGGCCAGAGGACGAAAAGGCTATCGCAGCTGGTGTCAGGAATTTCGTCTTGAGGGGCATGAGGAAATCGAGGACCTTCGTAAACAGGTTATGGAGATCCTAAGTCCCATCTATAAGGTGTTTTCAGGTAAGAAAAAACCAGTAAAGCAATATGTAGAGGCGATACTTATCTGGATGGATACCATGGAGTATGAGAGTTTGTTTGAGGACACCCCGCAGATTTACGAGAAGCTACGTGGTATCTTTGAGAAAATGGTACAGATTATGCCGGAAGATTTGGTCGATGTGAAAGAATTTGAAGAATTGTTTCAGGTCGGACTAAAAGATGTGAGTGTCGGTATGATTCCGCCGACCTTGGATATGGTGGTGATTGGAGATATCACCAGAAGCCGTTTGCCGGAAATACGTGCATTGTTTATTGTCGGAGTCAATGATGGTGTCATTCCAAAACGAACAAAGCGGGCACAGATTATCAATGATAAAGAAAAGGAACGACTTGAAACGCTGGGCTTTTATCTGGCACCGACGCAGACTGTGAATTCTTATCGGGAACAGTTTTATTTGTATATCAATATGACAAAACCGACAGAGCGTTTGTTTCTTAGCTATGTAAATTTAAATGGAAACAGCGAGAATATGAGACCTTCCTACATATTGGAGCGCATCCAGCGATTGTATCCGAATATGAAGGTTCGTTCCGGGGAAGATCTGCATCGCTTGGCGCCGACACTTGCAACCGGTGTGCAGACACTCATTTGTGGTCTGCGTGCGCTCAAAGAGGGAGATACAACAAAAGAAACACAGACGAAAATGCTTTATCGGCTGTATATGGAGCTCGGGCAGGAGGATGTGCTTGGACGGATTGAAGAAGCACTTGCCTACCACAATATTCCGAAAAATCTGGAGCCTGAGGTGGTAAAGCTGCTTCGTTTGCCGGATATGATTTTGTCTGTTTCGAAGCTGGAGCAATATGCAAAATGTGCATATTCGTTTTATCTGAGATATATCCTGGGATTGCGAGAAAGACAACTTTACGGTCTGGATAATCGGGATATCGGGATTCTATTGCATCGTGTTTTGGAGCAAATATATACGTTTGTAAGAGATGAATGTGAAAATGATTGGAGTAAGGTAAGTGACGAATTTCGTGAGGAAATGGCAAAGCGGTTTATAAAGGAAGGGATCATTCGTGAATATGAAGTGGATGAAAGCGAACAGGGCATGTACAAGGTGTTCGAACAGACGTTACTTCGAATCGTGTTGCGGACCTTGAAGAGACTGGATAAGCTCACAGATGAGAGATATACTCCATTTTATTTTGAACACAAATTTGATAAGACCATTACCGGAGAGTCCGGTGCGACCATACGATTAACAGGTGTCATTGACCGAGGTGATATCTGTATCGATGAGGAAAATGAAACGATTTATTTCCGTGTCATTGATTACAAGTCAGGTGCGCATGATTTTGAACTTGGAAAGGTCTATGAAGGCATAGAATTGCAAATTGCAATCTATACAGATGTACTGCGTGAATTGATTGAAGCAGATAAGAATCGCGGTAAGCATCCGGAAGACGAAGGATATAAAAATGCGATTGCGGAAGGTATGTATTATTATCAACTACAGGATCCGTACGTAGTTGCGCAATCAGAGGAAGAAGCAGAGCAAACGCGCGAGAAAAAACTTCAATTAAAGGGCGTATCTGCAGAGCAAAAAGAAAAGATGGATGTTGTGCTCGCGTATGCCGGATGGAAGGCCGGAGCGCTCGCCGATGAAATCGGACAAGGACGGATTGAGAAATATCCGGAGATAGATGGGCAGACAAGTGCCTGTGATTATTGCAGTTTTCGCGATGTGTGTCGATTTGATACAAAATATGGCAAAAATCGATTCCACAATACGAAACACTTGGTAAAGGAAGAAGCGTATTTATTGGAGGAAATGTCAAAGAAATGCCATGGACAACCAAACAACAACAAGTAATTGAACAACGCGGAAAGAATATTCTGGTTTCTGCGGCAGCGGGTTCCGGAAAGACAGCAACCTTAGTGGAACGAATCTTTCAAAAGGTTACAGATGCTGAGCATCCCATGAATATTCAGGATTTTTTGATTGTGACATTTACGAGAGCGGCGGCTGCACAGATGAAAGAAAAGCTGTTACGCAAATTAGAAGAAGCATTGTCAAAAGAGCCTGAAAATGAACATCTTGCAAAACAAAATCTCTTGGTGCATAGTGCGGATATTACGACCATCGACAGCTTCTGTTTCAATATCGTGAAGGATCATTTTGATGCATTGTCTTTGGATCCGGCGATTCAGATCGGTGATTTCGGCATGCTGGAAATGCTCAAATATGATGTGATGACGGAAGTCTTTGAGGAACAATATGCAAAAATCGGTAAAGAAGGAAATCCCGAGTTTGAGCTTCTTTTGGATGTATTTTGTGAAGGAAAAAAGGAAGATGGACTTCGTGAGCTTTTGGATATGATATATCTGCAGATGTCCAGTGTACCGGATCCGGATCGTTTCCTGCAGGAAGCAAGGGCTGCTTTGATGATAGAAGACATGGATGCACTCAACGATGCACCATGGATAAAAGAGATGATGAAGCAGGTGCGAAATCGGGCAAACGCAGGAAAAAAGACGGCAGAGTTTTGTGTTCAAATCTGTCAACGAGCAGATGGACCGAATCAATACGAGACGCAGTTTGTATCTGACGTTGAAAAGCTCGACCGTTTGGCAAATGCGAAAACCTATGATGAAATGAGAGCGGTTATAGAGGAAAAGTGGGCAACCCTTTCCAGAAAGAAAAGCGAATGTGATGTAAATTTGGCAAATCAGTGTAAGGAGCTTCGAAGCCGGTATAAGGATGACCTTTCAAAGCTGGATTGTTTTAAACAAAGTGCATCGGATATTTTGGAAGATCTTGCTGTGATGAGAGCATATTTGCTTGCACTTTTGGATTTGGAAGAAGTGTTCATGAATCGCTTTTTTGAAGCAAAGAAAGCGAGAAAAATGTTGGAGTTTTCAGATATCTCACACATGGCATATAAACTGGTATGTGCCGGATATGATGAGGAAGGGATTGCGATACCAACAGAAATTGGGATGGAAATCGCGAACCAATATCAGGAAATCTATATCGATGAATACCAGGATAGCAACTACATTCAGGAAGATATATTGACGGCGATTTCGGGATATTCAAGTGGAGAGAACCATCTGTTTATGGTGGGAGATGTCAAGCAGAGTATCTATCGATTCCGAATGGCGCGACCTGAGATTTTTATGGAAAAATACAGGCGATATCCAAAAGAAGTATTGGAAGAAGAAAGAAATCTTACCATCGAGCTGAACCATAATTTCCGTTCCAGAGAGGTGGTGCTTCGATGCATCAACTATTTCTTCTACCAGCTGATGGGGGAAGACCTTGGTGGTATCGTATATGACGAGGGACAGGCATTGGTGCCGGGAAAAGAATTTGCAAAGCCAAAAGAATTGGAGGTTGCATCCCAGGTTGAGTTTTTGTGCGTAGATACAGAAGATACCGGTGCTTTGCCAAAAGACACGATAAATAGCCTGAATAAAGACGAAGTGGAAGCGATGATGATTGCGAATCGGATTCACGAGCTTGTGAATCCTCAATCAAAGCTGTGCGTCGTTGATGAAGAAACAGAAGAATATCGAAAACCGAAGTATCGGGATATCGTCATTTTGGCAAGAAGTGTCAAAGGCTATGGAGAAATCTTGTATAACACACTTCGTGCGCAGGGAATACCGGTATATCTGGAACGGTCACAGGGATATTTTCAAGCGGTGGAAATCCAGGTGATTCTTTCCTTACTTGCGGTGTTGGACAATAGTGGACAGGATATTCCGCTTTGTGCAGTCTTATTGTCGCCGATTGGCAAAATGGACGAATCAGAGCTTGCATTGATTCAGGCATATGTACGTGCCCATGCAACCACCCGATTGACATTATATGAGGCATGTGAGTATTATGAACTCGAACACGAGAATGAAGCACTGGGCAAGAAAATCAGAGATTTTTTGGACCTTGTCGAAACGCTGAAGGAAGAGAAGCAATCGCTATCCGTATCAAAGTTGATTTGGAAGATTTTGACGATGACAGGATATTATGACTATGTCAGCGCGATGCCGGCAGGAGAGATTCGAAGAGCCAATATCGATATGCTACTCGAAAAAGCGGTTCAGTTTGAAAACGGATATTACAAGGGATTGTTCCATTTTCTGCGTTATGTAGAGAAGCTCAAGCAGATGGATAGTGATGAAGGTGAGGCAAGTGTGCTGAGCGAAGATGCGGATGTGGTTCGGATTATGAGTATCCACAAGAGCAAAGGGTTGGAATTTCCAATTGTATTTGTTGCCGGCATGGGACGCAAGTTTAATCGTCAGGAGCTTAGTAATAATGTGATTCTTCACCCGGATTATTACCTGACTTCCATGGCGATGCATACAAAGGGAAGATACAAAAGAAATACAGCCATCCGAAGTATTTTTGCAAGTCTTGAACAGGAAGCTTCGATGGCAGAAAGTTTACGCGTCCTTTATGTAGCGATGACCAGGGCAAAGGAGTTGTTGATTTTATCATCCTCTGTAAAGAATATGCCGGAACAACTCGAGAAATTGTCGTACCTTGCGGAGAATGAAGAAAAGTTGCTTCCATATGATGTACGTGCAAATGCAGATTCCTATCTAAAGCAATTGCTTGCATGTATGATTCGATATGAAAGGCTTGCGGCAGAATATAGCGTGGAGGATTCGATTGCATTTTCTGTAAAGTCTGCAGAGGAAGTCTTACACGCGGGAATAGAAAGAGACTTGCAGTCAGGCTATGAGCATAGTAAGTGGAAGGCGGAAGCTGCTCAAGTGGAAGCAGATGCATATTACGAACAGTTAAAGACAAGCTTTTCCTATCTCTATCCGCATCAGGCAATGACACAGATAGGTGGAAAGCTTTCAACGTCCGATATCAAGAAAATGAAAGCGTATGATGGGCAGGAATATGATACAAATCAGGAGCTGTCAGAACACGTAGAGAAGAAAGAAAAGGGCGAAGAAAAAACAGCAGGCATACCCCCTTCCCAAAAGGGAACGATTATTCATAAATTTATGGAATTGTTGCCATTTGAGGAAGTAGAAGGTATTGACAATCTTAAGGATTATCTTCTACAATACAAAAACCGGCTTGTAGAACAAGGCGTGTGGACCAAAGAGGAAGCCGCAGTTATATATGTGGACCGAATTGCAGCAATGCTTCAATCTCCGCTTGGAGGCAGGATGATTGCAGCAGCATGCAGAAACGAGCTGTTC
>JBJENA010000010.1:0-6034 GCA_051879955.1 Wujia sp. | reverse complement strand
CATAGACATTAAGCTGTGCTTCAATTAGTCCGTCTACATATCCACGTATTCTCTCCGGTAAATCTTTTTCAATATGGTTATACCTCGTCTTTTCGGAGTACAGAGAACCTACAAAAGATACATCGCAGTCATAACGTTTGTGTTCCTCAGAAGACACTTGGATAGTATCCCAGGTTGTTACATCACTTCCCATCGGAAGATGGAAGATGCAGTCTGGATTCACCGGTGCAAACTTTTCCCATTGCATACGGTCAAGGACAAAGATGCGGTTGGTAGGAAGTTTTACAGCATCAGAATATAACTGAAAGCTTGGACAATCAACCGTCCAAGAAATATATGGCTTCTTAAATACTTTACAGCCTCTTGCAATAATGGGTTGAAAATTGACGGTAAATACGCAGTCTGCGTCCGGATGTTGCTGTAGCAAATCTGCCAAAGCCTGCAAATATCCGGTATCGTAATCCACGCTTTCAAACAAGCGATTCATATCTATAATTTGATATCCAAGGCGCTTCATGGCATTGCGAATTCCGGTTTCGCAGATGCTTCCCCATTGACAGAAAATAATCTTCATAGCTTTTCTCCTTCGTTGGTTGTATTGCACTTTTATGCTTCTTCGGGCATGGTCCAGTTTTCTGCCTGTTTACGGTAATCGGATATTCTTTCGCGAATGATTTTTGCAGTATCCTCGTTTGTACATGGAGACAACATAGCTTCATAGCAACGCACCAATCCTTCAAGTGGAAGGATTCCGTTTGTTCGTATGTCCAGGATGCTGGAGGTTTCTTGAGCAGCATTTTGATACCACACAATGGCTTCGTCGAAGTCCCCTTCGGTTTCGTAATAGCATCCAAGTTCATAACAAATCTCTGCGCAAGGCTGCTCCAGCATATCGCGCAGTGCGTATTTCATCATTTCTGCAACGTTTCCCATTTCTCTGGCATAATGTGTCAGGATGCAGGCAGCTTCTTTTCCGGGATCACTGAATGGATTTTGCATATAGGGTTCCAGAAAAATTGGTTTTGCATGCTCAAAATCCTGCAAATCACCACATTTTAGCAGTTCCTTGGCATACATCGACAAAACCTTTGGTGATAGTACTCCGTCCCTTTGATAGGATTTTTCGAAGATAGAGAAATCCCGTTTCCCATGGGAAGCCTGCGGTCTATGGATAATCTCAATATCGCTGTTATATACGACAGGGTCTAAGCGAACCGTTTCATGAATAGGGTCAATCCATGTAAAGGTGCGCAATCGTCGAAACAGCTTTGGACGATATTCTCGTGTGTAGTTCATAACCGTGTTGTGTTCATTTTCAGTGAGATAAATCATCTGAACAATCTCAATTTCCGGTAGCAGGCAGGTCTTTAAATCGTGAAAACGTGCACGATTCGTTTCGTCAAGTAGTTCGTCGGCATCCGGTGCATAGATATATTCCATGGTGGCTTTTTCAAACGAAAAATTTCTTGCAGCAGAAAAATCATCAATCCATGGAAAATCATAAATTTTGTCGGTATATTTTTTCGCAATTTCTTTTGTGTTGTCTGTAGAACCTGTATCCACAATGATAATTTCATCCATCAAATCAGCGACGGAGTCCAAGCATCTTTCCAATACAGATGCTTCATTTTTTACAATCATACACAGGCTAATGGTTGTCATCGAATCTTCACCTCACATTTATCCCAATATAGTCTCTTTCTATAATATAGGAAATGGACAATTGTGTAAATAAATAGTGAAGATATTTTACAAGAATACTTGACAACGTGTATCCTGGATGATACAATTTCGAGTATCAGATACGATACCGAAACATACGGTTTGGAATTATTCCGGAAAGGAACAACACGAATGGATTATATTGATGAGAATTACAATGTCATCATGGAACAGAAAACAGATGAGATGACGAGGAATTTGGTGAATCGGTTAGTTGCTTATCGTAAAGCACTTGGTATGACACAGCAGGATATTGCAGATAAAACAGGTATTAAACGACCAAATGTCGCCAGATTTGAAGGATGCAAATACACACCTACCTTTGATATTGTTATGAAATATGCGAATGCAGTCAATGTGGATTTGACTTTTGAATTGAGTGAAAAACCGGAGGTGAAGGATTATTGACAAACGAAGAATTATTTGGTGCATTATGCACCCGGTTTGATCAAGTTGAAGAACGATGGTATGCGCGAATTGAACAGGTAGAGCAACGATTGAATGAAAAAATCGACCAGGTAGAGGAGCGGTTGAACGCGCGAATTGAACAGGTAGAGCAGCGATTGGATGCACGAATCGATCAGCTTGAACAGAGATTGACAGAAGTAGAGGAGCGATTGAACGCGCGAATTGAACAGGTAGAGCAGCGATTGGATGCGCGAATCGATCAACTTGAACAGAGATTGACAGAAGTAGAGGAGCGATTGGATGCGCGAATCGATCAGCTTGAACAGAGATTGACAGAAGTAGAGGAGCGATTGAACGCGCGAATTGATCAGGTAGAGCAGCGATTGGATGCACGGATTGACCAGCTTGAATTGAGATTGACAGAAGTAGAGGAGCGATTGGATGCACGGATTGATCATTTTGAAGAGGATATGAATCGTTGGATGGTTAAGATCGAATCCATCACGGAGGAGAATATGTTGCCAAGGATGGATATAATCCAGGATCAGTATGAGAATCACTATAAAAGCTTGATGCAATTACCGGAAAAGGTTGATCAATTGTGTATAGATATGAAAATTGTAAAACAGGTAGTCGAGAGACATTCTGTTCAATTGAAGGTAGTCAGATAAAAAGAACAAGCCCTGTTTGGCGATAGAATCCTATCCCCGGACAGGGCTTTTGTATTATGAAAACATATTGATTCGTCTGATATGGCGTTCATCCTCAGAAAATGGTGTATCTACAAATTCATCTACAATCATAAGTGCCAAACCGGGGCCGATGGTTCTTGCTCCCATACACAAAACGTTTGCATTGTTGTGCTCCTTTGTTGCATGTGCAGAGAAGCAATCGCTGCAAAGCGCTGCGCGAACACCTTCCACCTTATTTGCAGCCATACTCATCCCGATACCGGTTCCGCAGATGAGGATACCGAGTTCGCATTCGCCGCTTACAACTGCTTTGGATACGGCTTTTGCATAGAGAGGATAATCACAGGATGCCGTGCTGTCGCATCCGTAATCCTTCACCTCAAAGCCTCTGTCTTTTAAATGCTTTATTACTTCAAGCTTTAATTCATAACCGCCGTGGTCACTGCCAATTGCTATCATATTTTGTCTCCTTTTTGTTTTGATATTTATTTTTAAACCTACACGGATATCACGCGATGTCCGGCAGCTTTTAATAGACGATTCATAATGGCTCCACCAAGGTTGGTGTTGTCATAAGATTCTGTATACATATAGGCAATCTCCAATTCGTCACACTGACGAAGAATTGCATACAGGTTTGCGGCAATGGTTTCACCTTTTGCCAGCTCTCCGATCGGAAGGATATAATCGCATTGATACTGCGATACATGCTCCTTTGGCGCCAGGACTGCTACTTTAAATCCCTGCTCCTGTTTTTCCTTTACAAGTGCATTGATATATTCACATACTTTTTGAGATTGTTCAAAAAGATCAGTGCTTTCTCCCTTGCATTCCACAATCGAAAGTTCTCCCTTTGGTGCATAGTGTGTATATTTCATTCCGGGTGCTTTTGGTCGAAGGTTTGCATCTGCCTCGATTAATGCGCGGTCGATTTCAACTTCTCCAATCAATTCCTGGAGCATTGTCCTGGTAATGTATCCCGGTCGAAGAATTGTTGGGATATCCCCGGTTAAATCTACAATGGTTGACTCGATTCCGATACCAACTGCACCACCATCCAATATCATGTCGATTCTTCCGTCCATATCTTCCTGCACATGTTTCGCAGTAGTAGGAGATGGTCGTCCGGAAAGGTTGGCGCTTGGTGCTGCAATGCACATTCCGCTTTGTCGAATCAGTTCCAGGGCAAGCGGATGAGATGGCATGCGAACGGCTACGGTTGATAATCCACCGGTGGTTCCATCCGGTACATGCGCTTTCTTTGGAAAGATAATCGTGAGTGGTCCCGGCCAAAAGGCATCCATCAAAATGCGCGCCTTTTCCTGCATGTCACTCGAAAGCATGTCAAAATCAGTTAGAGAAAAAACGGTTTCGATATCTGCGATATGGACAATCAGTGGATTGTCGCTTGGTCTTCCCTTTGCTGCGTAAATTTTCGCTGCTGCGACCGGATTTAATGCGTCTGCACCAAGTCCGTAGACGGTTTCCGTTGGAAATGCAACTAATCCACCGTCCTGTAATATCTTTGCCGCATCCTGTAAATTTACATCTTTCAAATTTTCAAAATTCATGTATCTCGTTTTCATGTGGTCATTTTACATCAAAGAGAAAGGTATGACAATCATTTCTGTCAAATTTTGCGCCGATTTGATTGAAATAAATTGGGAAATCATATATAATAGTTGGGTCTGTAGTTTGTTTCAAGGATATGAGGGATAGTGACAGGAATGAACCGGAAAGAAAAAAGCCAGATTGTGAAGATGTGGTATCTGATTACACAGATCGGATTCACGATGCTTACCACTATATTTTTGTGTATTGCAGTGGGGTATGGGGTTGAAAGGTTGTTCCATATTGACTGTATGATTTGGTGTATTCTTTTGGGTGTACTCGCCGGATGTCGGTCCGTATATCTGGTGATACGACAATTTTTGGATGTGGAAAAGAAAGATGACGGAAGTTCGAAAGATTCTTAGAGAACTGTATAGCGGTATGGTCTTAATCATGCTTCTTTTTTTATTGATTGGAGTATTTACGATGCGACCGTATTGGCTGTTTGCACTTTCCTTGATTGTCGGTACATTGGCCGGCTGTTTTCGCATCTACCATATCTACGATGTGCTGGATCGGGCACTTGATATGCAGGCGGAATCGGCGAGAAAGCTGACAGTCAGATACAGCATGCTGCGACTTGTTATGAGCGTTGCATTATTGGTACTTGCAGCATGGATAGATTGGGTATCATTTGTTGGTGTTACCATCGGATTGATTGCCCCAAAAATCTGTGCATATTTCCTTCCGTACATCCGCAAGCTATGGGAGAAGTACGATAAAAGGAAGAATGGTGATAGCTAGAGTGTAAACTCTTTCTATATATGAAACAAAAGAATGTATAAAGGAGGGAAAACATATGATCAGTGGCTTCGCCACGGATATGAATGTGGTTCGCAATTCATCAGAGGGTGTGGATTTTTATATTCATGAATTGTACCCGGTTCATTTCTTTGGCACAACGGTATATATTACCACAACCCATGTTTGTACACTGATTGTACTTTGCGTTATTGCAATTCTTGCGGTCTTTGCAAGAAGAAGTGTATTAAAGACAAGGGATGTTCCGAGCAAATTTGCAACTGGGGTAGAAATCGCAGTTGGAGCCTTGGTCGGATTTGTCAATAACACGATGGGCAAAAAAGCCGGAAAGCATTACATCAATTATATTGGTGCATTGTTCGTTTTTGTGTTGTTTTCAAATATCTCCGGATTGTTTGGTCTTCGACCACCAACCGCAGATTATGGTACCACGCTTTGTATCGCACTGATCTCTTTTGTGATGATTCAGTATGCATCCATCAGGTACCAAAAATGGGGGGCTTTCACAAGCCTGTTTGAACCGTTTTTCCTGTTCTTCCCAATCAACGTAATCAGTGAGTTTGCCACACCGGTATCTCTTTCCCTGCGTTTGTTTGGAAATATCATTGCGGGAACGGTTATGATGGCCTTGTATTATGGAATGTTACCAATTTTTGCCAAGATCGGTATTCCGTCAGCCTTGCATGTGTATTTTGACTTGTTCTCAGGAGCGATTCAGGCATATGTATTCTGTATGTTGACGATGACATTTGTTGCAAATAAGCGTAACGTGGAAGGTTAATTTTCTTATTCAAAAACAAATTTATGGAGGAAGAAAAAATGGATAATATTACAAGTGA
>JBJENA010000009.1:0-23837 GCA_051879955.1 Wujia sp. | reverse complement strand
TAGAGCACTTGGCTACGGACCAAGGTGTCGGGAGTTCGAATCTTCTCAGCCGCATATACAAAAGGAGCTGTTGTACAGTGTACAACAGCTTTTTTATTTTGACAAAGTACCGGTCTCACAAAATGTCCTATGCAGAATAAAAACAAATAAAAAAGACAACCTCTAAAGGTTGTCTCAACTGGGCTACAAGGATTCGAACCTTGAAATGCTGGAGTCAGAGTCCAGTGCCTTACCATTTGGCGATAGCCCATCACAAGAACGAATTATACAACAGCGAAAAAATAAATGCAAGCATTTTTTTCAAAAAATCAAAAAATCTTTACAAGGATGAAAATGGAAGCAAGGCAGATAAATAATTATTTGACAAAAGGAAATAAATACTATATGATTGCTTACGTTGAAACCTTAGGAAAACTGAGGTATTTTGTAGAAGGAGATCCACATGAGTCAGGTGATATACGTCGTCCCATGGGCGATTTGCGATACAGAAAGTGTATATGTGAAGAAAGTGCCGAGTGAATCTGTACCGGCTCCGGAAAAGGGCATGGAATATGAAGCGTGGTGCATCCGTAATGTGATACCGAATCCGGATCGCAGAAGTAAGGATGTGTTTGCGATTGTGGATGTATTCAACGGATACAAAGAGAAGATGAATGAGAAGGGGATGTCAGTATTTTCTCTGAACAATTCTCCAGAAGTCCTAAAAGAGCATGGGTTTACAAAAGCAGATGAAACCGAAACTGCTTTTATCAAGACCCACGTGTTAAAGCTGGATAAGGGAAAGAAAAAGTAGGCCACATTTCGTTGTTTGTGGTCTATTTTTGTTATAGAATGTGTGTATGGTTTGCCGAAAAGAAAGGGAAAACGATGATAGAAATTGGAAAATGGAATGAATTAAAAGTAATCCGTTCAAAGGATTTTGGTATCTATCTGGGGGAGGATGATAGTGCAACGGCGCAGACGGTGTTGCTTCCCAGAAAACAGGTTCCGGATGGAGTGAAGGCCGGAGCAACGCTTCGTGTGTTTATTTACCGTGATTCCCAGGACCGCTTGATTGCGACGACGAATCAGCCACTCATTACAGTGGGAGAGATTCGTAAACTGAAGGTCAAGGCTGTGACGAGTATGGGTGCGTTTATGGATTGCGGATTAGAAAGAGATGTTTTGCTTCCGTTTAAGGAACAGACGGCGAAAGTGGAAGTAGGAAAGTCGTATCTGGTTCGTATGTATGTGGACCGCTCAGAACGCTTATGTGTATCCATGAAGATTGGGCAGGATTTGGAACCGATTACGGGATATGAAGAAGGCGCAGAGTTTACAGGAACGGTTTATGCTTTCCGAAAAGAGTTTGGTGCATTTGTTGCAATTGAGGATAAGTATCCGGGTTTGATATATGCGAGTGAATTGTATGTTCCGGTTCGAGTCGGTGATGAGGTGACAGGGCGCATTGTCAAGATTCGTGAGGATGGAAAGGCGGATCTTGCCCTTCGCAAGCTTGCTTATCAGCAAATGCAAGAAGACAGTGAAATGGTTTATGATATTATTAAGAGCTATAAAGGTGTCCTGCCATTTACAGACAAAGCGGATAAGGACCGTATCAAACAGGAGTTTGGGCTGAGTAAAAATGCGTTCAAACGTGCATGCGGAAAGCTGCTGAAAGAAGGCAGAATCCGCATCACAGAAAAAACCATAGAACTGGTCGAAACCACGAGGAGCTAATAGGTTGTGAAACATTACATTTTATTTAAATAAGGAGGACAATATTATGAAGAAAGTGATTCAGACACCAAAGGCACCGGCAGCAATCGGACCATATTCACAGGCGATTGCGGTGGGAGATATGATTTACACATCCGGTATGATTCCGATTATTCCGGAAACGGGTGAACTTGAAACCGGTGATGTGAAGGCACAGGCAAGACAGGCAATTGGCAATTTGATTGCCCTTTTGAAAGAGGCGGGAAGCGATGCGGACTCTGTCATTAAGACGACTGTGTTTATTAAAGATATGAATGATTTTGCGCAGGTGAACGAAGTGTATTCAGAATTTTTCCGGACAGAGTGCCCTGCGCGTTCCTGCGTGGAGGTGGCGCGTCTTCCGAAGGATGTGAAGATTGAGATTGAGGCAATCGCACTCAAAAAGACAGCTTGCTAATTTTCTTCTTGCATAATTGAGTGTGAGTGGTAAAATAAATGCAGAAATACTGCTAGAGAAGGGAGTCATATTTATGAGTAAAAATATTGATTGGTCATCACTTGGATTTGGATATATTCAGACGGACAAGCGATTTGTATCAAATTTCAAAGACGGAGCCTGGGATGAGGGTGTTCTCATAGAGGATGCGAACGTAACGATGAGTGAGTGTGCCTGTGTTTTACAGTATGCACAGACCTGTTTTGAAGGGTTAAAGGCATATACAACGGAGGATGGACATATTGTTACCTTCCGTCCTGACCTTAACGCACAGCGTATGGCAGATACTTGTAAGAGACTTGAGATGCCGGTATTCCCGGAGGATAAGTGGGTAGATGCAATTGTAAAGACAATTGAGGCAAATATCGATTGGGTACCACCATATGGTTCAGGAGCAACGCTCTACATCCGTCCATATATGTTCGGTAGTAATGCCGTTATCGGAGTTAAACCGGCAGATGAGTATCAGTTCCGTGTATTTTGTACACCGGTAGGCCCTTATTTTAAGGGTGGTGCAAAGCCGATTACCATCCGTGTATCCGACTTTGATCGTGCAGCACCACATGGCACAGGACATATCAAGGCCGGTTTGAACTATGCAATGAGCTTGCATGCAATTGTGGATGCACACAATCAGGGTTATTCAGAAAATATGTATCTTGACGCAGCAACACGTACAAAGGTAGAAGAAACAGGTGGAGCAAACTTCATTTTCGTTACAAAGGATGGAAAGCTTGTTACTCCAAAGAGCGATAGTATTCTTCCATCTATTACCCGTCGTTCATTGATGGTTGTTGCAGAGAAGTACTTAGGTATGGAAGTGGAACATCGTGAGGTTTACCTCGATGAGTTGAAGGATTTCGCAGAGTGTGGTCTTTGCGGTACAGCTGCTGTTATTTCACCGGTTGGAAAGATTGTTGACCATGGAAAGGAAATCTGTTTCCCAAGTGGTATGGATGAGATGGGTGAAGTGACAAAGAAATTATATGACACATTGACAGGTATCCAGATGGGACGTATCGAAGCTCCGGAAGGATGGATAAAGGTTATTAAGTAAGATGAAGGTATTAACCATAACAATTCCTTGTTACAATTCACAGGAATATATGAAGAAGTGTATTGAGAGTGCATTGGTCGGCGGTGAGGATGTAGAAATCCTCATCGTAGACGATGGCTCTACGGATGATACAGCGAAGATTGCAGATTCGTATCAGGAAAAATATCCGACCATTGTGAAAGCAATTCACAAAGAAAATGGTGGACATGGCGATGCAGTCAACACCGGTATTGCCCATGCAACCGGTCAATATTTTAAGGTTGTGGATAGCGACGACTGGCTGGATAAAGAAGCATTTCGAAAGATATTGAAAGTGTTAAAGAAGGTCGTAGATGATGAAAAGGATCTCGACCTTTTGTTGTCTAATTATGTATATGACAAGGTGGAACGGCGAAAAAAGCGAGTGATGCGTTATCGTGGTGCCTTGCCGGAAAATCGCATTATTGGTTGGGAAGACACACGAATTCGCTTCAACAAATTTCAATATGTGTTGATGCATTCTGTGATTTACCGCACCAAGCTACTCCATGATTGTGGGTTGGAATTGCCCAAGCATACATTCTATGTAGACAATTTATATATTTTCAAACCGATGATTCACGTGAAGAAGCTGATGTATGTAAATGTAGATTTATATCGTTATTACATCGGAAGAGAAGGACAGTCGGTCAATGAAAAGACGATGATGAAGCGTATTGACCAACAAATTTTTGTAAATAAGACCTTGATTGATTTCTTTAGTGAGAAACGCAATGGTCTTCCTCCACAGATGTATCGGTTTTTGTTTCAATATCTGGACATGATGATGTGTGTAGCTTCCAGTATCTGTATTGTTTCAAAGGATAAAGAATTATATCAAAAGAAAAAAGAACTATGGAATTATCTCAAACAAAAAGACGCAGAACTTTATAAAGAACTGCGCCATACGATATTCGGTATTTGGTTTAATCTTCCGACTGGAATCGGGAGAACTTTAGACCGTGCGGGTTATCGGATATTCCAAAAACTGTTTGGATTTAATTAGCTTTTGGCTTCTTCCGGGAAGGAAGATAGACGATGCAATACAAGATGGCAGCCAGCACAAAGGCTCCGATGACATCCCAGACAGAATGCTGTTTTAAAAACATAGTTGCAAGTATGATGAGGACACCAAGAATCGTAGCAAAGCTTACGATAATCGGGTGTCCTTTTGTGCCTTTGCTTTTATATAAAGCAATCAGACAACCGAGTGTATTGAAGACATGCAAACTTGGAAATACATTGGTGCTGGTGTCTGTTTTGTACAGAATCTGTACGAGCTTTGCGCAAAAGTTTTCGTGATAGGAAATATCCTGACGAAGGTTTAATCCATTTGGCCAGATGGTACACAAGATTAAGAAGATGGTCATTCCGGAGAACAACAGTGCGCAGGCTTGAAGATATTCTTCTTTGGAATAAAAAAACAGGTATCCTAGAATGGCAGGGACAAATAAGAACCATGCCAGATAAGGAAGGATAAAGTATTCACAAAAAGGAATTTCGTAGTCAATTGGCATGGAAATCAGAGTATAGGAGCCTTCGCGGCGTTCCAGCCATGCAAACCAAATCAGGTAAACAGGCAGATAAAGCAATGTGAGTATATGATTGTATTTTTGAAACAACTTCTTCATACGTAATCTCCTTGAGGTTTGAAATAAAGTAAAACGTAATTTTCATTATAACAAAAAAACGCTGTAAGCACTATGCTTACAGCATTTTTTATGTATGAAAATTCTGTGAACAGTATTATATATGATTGGAATAAAACATAAGCTTAAAGATTTTCTGATCTTTCGGATCCTGACGAAACAGATATTGACCGGATTTGCCCATCTGACGATATTTCTTTACATCCTGGTATTTTGTGACAATATTCAAATAGGTTTCCTTGTTTTCCGGTACGCGGTAGATTCGCTGGAAGGTCTTCGCCTGACGGGAAATATGTCCTGCGTTGGTTTTGCTTTGTTTTAACCTGCGGAAAAATTTGCCGGAACCACTTGGCGCTGCTGCACCGAGCACATTTCCACCATGCTGACGATAACTATAATGTGATTGTTCATCGTAATATACCTCGCCAAAACAAGACGCAACCAGATACAGCCACCAATCATGCATGTAGATATCCACTGGCATAGGGATACGTACATATGCCATTAATGCATGGTTGAACACAATGCTTCCACCACGTGCGATATTTTCGATTAAAGCATTACGAAAATCAGGAATCTTTGATTTTCCGACTGTCTGCATAGATTCCGGAAGCGGATTGAGCTCCTCGTCGGTATTTAGGGCATCGCAACAATATAAAAGCGGTTTTTGGTATGTGCGAAGAGGTGGAAGTATAGGCTCTGATTCCACAGGCGTTGGTGCAGGTTGTTCGGCTACGGAATGTTTTTTCTTTTTCTTCTTGCCTCTGCGCTTGTTATTGTTAGAGGTATGTTCGGTTTCTTCTTTCTTTTCCGGAATCATCGATTCAGATTCCGAATCAGATTGACGCATCTCCTCAAGTTTCTGGCAGGCGATTGACAATTTGTCTGCATCCCAAACATCATCCTGATCAGCAAATGCATAGAAATCCACTTCCGGATCTGCACATTCAAACAAGCGGAAATAGGACGCAACAACACCACAATTTTCCCCACAGAAATATCGTATGTTTTCGTGTACGGAGGCGTAGGTGCGCAATATTTCAGTTGTCTCATCGATGGAGCCATCGTCGCGAATTAAAAGCTTTACGTTGACATCCTTTTGTGCCAGGATGCTGTCAAGCTGTTCGGCCAGATAGGTTTCGCCGTTATAGGTAGATAATAATACTTGAACTGTATACATGAACCTTCTCCTTATTTATCGAATTTCTTGTAAATATTTTTCATTTTCTTATGAACAATTTCTAAATCAAAATAGGTTTTGCAATTTTGGTAATTCACTTCGCCGAGTTTTTTAGCCTGCTGTGCGTCATCTAAGAGGCTGCAAAGATCGGCTGCAAAGGCGTCGATGTCATCGGTCTTGTGTAAATAGTTTGCACTTGCGCAATCTGCAGTTGGTGCAAGTAAATCACGATTGCCACGAATGTCGGATGCGATAATTGGTAAACCGGCAGCCATAGCCTGTAGCACGCCAACAGGAAGTCCTTCTTGAAAGCTTGTAAATAAGAACAAGTCGCTGGCATGGTAGATATCCAGAATGTCTGTGCAATATCCAAGGAAATATACATGGTCATTGATACCAAGTGTTTCACATTCTTTTTGTAATTGTTTTAATAATTCGCCTTTTCCGCAGATTGCAAAAAAGGCATCCTTTCGATTCGCTTTTGCAAAGGCTTGAAGGCTTGCAGAAATATTTTTTCGCGGAATCAATTCTGCAACCGTTAAAATCATGGCCTTATCTGTCGGGACGTTGTGTTTCCTGCGCACAGCATCCCGGTCAATGCACATAGAGTGAATCGCATCCGTACGAATTCCGATTCCCGGAACATACTCTACATTCTCGAGATGAAATCTTGTCGTTGCAGCTTCGTAATCCTCGTGATTGAGTGTGATGAGACAATCCGTATAACGAGCTAAGAATTTCTCAATATTGTAATACAGGACATAGCTTTTTAAGCCGGAACCTTTGAAAAAGTGGAATCCGTGGACAAAATAAATGACCTTGCTGATTCCTTTTTTTCGTTCTTTTTTTGCTGCAAGTCGTCCCACAACACCGCCCAAAGGTGTCTGTGTGTGGATGATTTGGCAAGGATGCTCTTTGAAATAGCGTTTGAGGGTACGGATGGATGCAAACGTTTTGTTAAGCTGAAATACATTTCTCGGAATGGGAAGATCAATCATATCAATGCTTCGTTCCTGTAGCTCTTTTGAAAAATCTGCAATCTTTTGTGATGTACTGGAATTTCCTTCCCGGAAGTTTGCAGCTATTGTGATTTCATATCCCATCTCCTGTAGAATCAGGATATTATCGCGATTGAAATGATCAATCATGGATGCAGAATTTGCAATTAATATTGCACGTTTACTCATAAAACCCTCTCTTGTCATAATGCAAATCATATAGAAATCATTATACTATAAAAGCGAAACTAAAACAATTGAAAAGAATGTGAAACCTGTGGTAAAGTATAGGACATATGAGAAAAGGAGAAGCATATGATATTAAATGTAGAAAACCTGAGTCATGGATTTGGAGATCGAGCGATTTTTACGGATGTGTCATTTCGTTTGCTGGCTGGTGAGCATATCGGTTTAGTTGGTGCGAACGGGGAAGGAAAAAGTACCTTTATGAACATCGTTACGGGTAAGCTTATGCCGGATGAAGGAAATGTAGAATGGAATAAACATGTGCGTGTTGGATATTTGGATCAGCATGCAGTTTTGAAAAAAGGTATGACGATTGCAGATGTATTAAAGTCTGCGTTCGCATATCTCTTTGAGATGGAAGAGCAGATTACAAAGATTTACGAAAGTATGGCGGATGCATCAGAGGAAGAGATAAATGATAAGATGGAGGAAGTCGGAACCCTACAGGATCTTCTGACAAATCATGATTTTTATATGATTGATGCAAAGGTGGAACAGGTTGCCCGTGCTCTGGGATTGCTGGAGCTTGGTTTAGACCATGATGTTACGGATTTGAGCGGTGGTCAAAGAACCAAGGTATTGCTTGCAAAGTTGTTGTTGGAAAAGCCGGAGATTTTACTTTTGGATGAACCGACAAATTATCTGGACGCAGAGCATATCGCCTGGTTGAAACGATATCTGCAGGAATATGAAAATGCATTTATTTTGATTAGTCATGATATCCCGTTTTTGAATGAGGTCGTCAATTTGATTTATCACATGGAAAATCAACAGCTTAATCGTTATGTGGGAAATTATGACAAGTTCCTGGAAGTTTATGAGGCAAAGAAACAGCAACAGGAGGCTGCATACAGAAAGCAACAGCAGGAAATCAATGAGTTAAAGGATTTTGTGGCGAGAAATAAAGCCAGAGTTGCAACAAGAAATATGGCGATGTCCAGACAAAAGAAGCTGGATAAGATGGAAGTGATTGAACTCGCAAAGGAAAAACCAAAGCCGGAGTTTCACTTTAAGGAAGCACGTACACCCGGAAAGGTATTGTTTGAAACGACTGATTTGATTATCGGGTATGATCAGTCATCTCCGCTTTCCAAACCAATCAATCTGCGTATGGAACGTGGGGAGAAGATTGCAATTGTCGGTACAAATGGAATCGGAAAGAGCACCTTGTTAAAGAGTCTGTTAGGTCTTGTTAAACCTTTGGATGGCAAGGTTATGCTGGGAGATTATTTACAACTTGGCTATTTTGAACAGGAGATGGCCGGAACCGAGAATTCATGTATGGAGGAAATCTGGCAGGAATTTCCGGGATATTCGCAGTATGAGGTGCGAAGTGCACTTGCAAAATGTGGGTTGACTACCAAGCATATCGAGAGCAAGGTAAAGGTATTAAGCGGTGGCGAACAGGCAAAGGTTCGTCTTTGCAAGCTGATGAACCGAGAGAGTAATTTGTTGATTCTCGATGAACCGACAAACCATTTGGATGTGGATGCAAAGGACGAGTTAAAACGTGCCCTGCAGGCTTATAAGGGCTCTGTGTTATTGGTATGCCATGAACCGCAATTTTACGAGGATATTGTAAGTCAGGTGTGGAACCTGGAGGAATACAGCCGACTTGCTATATAGAGAAAGACAGATACCGATTTGGGAGGAACCGATCATGGAATTACAAAAGCTCTATAGCAAGGTGCGTCAGGCAATCCGGGACTATGATATGATTCAGGAGGGAGACCGGATTGCGGTTGGAATCTCCGGAGGAAAAGATAGTTTGACGTTGTTATATGCACTTGCCGGATTGCGGAAATTTTATCCTAAGAAGTTTGAGATCGAAGCAATCACAGTGGATGTCGGAGTGGGAAATATGGATTTTGCACCGATTCGTAATTTGTGCGAGACTCTGGATGTTCGTTATCATTTAGTTGAAACACAGATTTTTGAGATTGCGAAGCGGAAGGTGGATAAAACCTTGTGCCCACTTTGTGCAAAGCTTCGAAAGGGCGCGTTAAATGATAAAGCACTGGAGTTAGGATGCAACAAAATTGCTTACGCACATCATAAGGATGATGTGGTAGATACATTTGCAATGTCACTGTTGTTTGAAGGGCGGATTCACACGTTCTCGCCGGTCACCAATTGGGATAAGAATGGTTTGGTTTTGATTCGACCACTGATTTATGTAGAAGAAGCAAGAATAAAAGGATTTGCAACAAGGTATGCATTGCCGGTTGTCAAAAATTTATGTCCGCAGGATAAAAATTCCGGGCGAGAGGAAATCAGGCAGCTGTTATCTCAGATTCAAGACCAATATCCGGAAACAAAAAATCGCATATTCTCTGCAATTTGCAATGCTCATATGGATGATTGGTAATATAGAGTAAAATATATTTGGAATCCATGAAATTTTATGGTAAGATGTTGAAAGTTATAGTAGAAAGCAGGGGGAAACGTATGGAAGAAAAAACAAGAAGTTCCTTTGGCGGAACGTTAGGATTTGTTCTGGCTGCGGCGGGAAGCGCAGTAGGACTTGGAAACATTTGGAGATTTCCGTATCTGGCTGCAAAAGACGGAGGCGGTGTTTTTCTTGTAGTCTATATTGTGCTGGCTTTGACGTTTGGGTTTGCGCTTTTGACTACAGAGATTGCAATTGGTAGAAAGACAAAGCAAAGTCCTTTGACTGCATACAAGTGTATACAGAAAAAATGGGGCTTTGTAGGCTGGCTTGCAAGTGCAGTTCCATTGATTATCATGCCCTACTACTGCGCCATCGGTGGATGGGTATTGAAATATTTTCTGGTATTTCTGACCGGAAATGGTACACAGGCTGCACAGGACGGTTACTTTGGTGGATTTATTACCAAGCAGTGGGAACCGATTATTATGCTTGCGATATTCCTTGCAGTCGCTGCATTTATCGTTCTTCGAGGTGTAGACAAGGGTATCGAAGCTTCGTCAAAAATCATTATGCCAATCTTGTTGATTATGGTTATTGGAATTGCCATTTTTGCATTGACACTTTCTCATGAGGATGAAAATGGTGTTGTAAGAACAGGTCTGGAAGGCTTAAAGGTTTACGTGATTCCAAACTTCGATGGGATGACACTTGGTAAATTATTCACGGTTGTGGTAGATGCACTGGGGCAGTTGTTCTTTAGTTTGTCTGTTGCGATGGGTATTATGATTGCTTATGGTTCCTATGTAAAGGATGACGCGAATCTTTCAAAGTCCATCAACCAGATTGAGATTTTTGATACGATCGTTGCATTCCTGGCAGGTGCGATGATTATTCCTGCCGTATACATATTCACAGGCATGGATGGTATGACACAGGGACCTAGTCTGATGTTTGTCTCTTTGCCAAAGGTATTCGAGGCGATGGGACCTGCGGGAAATGTGCTCGGATGTATTTTCTTCGCGATGGTATTATTTGCCGCCATTACCAGTGCAGTATCCGTTATGGAAGCAGTTGTTTCAAGTATTATGGATGCGTTCCATATTTCTCGAATGAAAGCGGGGATCTTTGAGTGGATCAATGCCATGGTTGTAGGTGTGATTGTATGTCTTGGATACAATAAGCTTTATATTGAAGTTAAGATGCCAACAGGGGATGTAGGACAGATTTTGGATATCATGGATTATATCAGTAACAGCTGTCTGATGCCGATCGTCGCACTTCTTACCTGTATCCTTGTCGGTTGGGTACTCAAACCCAAAACGGTGATTGAAGAAGTAGAAAAAAATGGAGAGAAGATGGGAAGAAAACGTTTGTATGCTGCCATGGTTATGGTGGTTGCGCCAATTCTTCTTGTGTTGATTTTGCTTCGGTCCATGGGAATTTTACATTTAAAATAATACAGATAATCAAAAAAGGAACATATATCAAACGGTATATGTTCTTTTTTTGCTTTTTTCGCACCAATATTTCTATTAAAACATACAATGAAGTAAACGAAATATAGAGGTATGAATTTTGGATTCCTATCGTAACTATGGATGCGGTGGATGCCGCAATATGAATCACAGACCGCCAAAACCGCCTTGCCAGCCAGTTGGTAAAGTCCCTGGCTGCGAAACGGAACATCGTTATCATAAACCGTTGGGCATGGGATATGTTCCGATGCAAAAATGGGGAGAGATGTATGACCCTCAAAAAGCCCTTTGTCAGGGGACTGCCTTTCCGGATTTGGATTTTGTATTCTGTGGAATAAGAGGGGTGGGTGTATGAAAGGAAATCACATGAACAAAGCACAACTGTTGCAGTTTATAGATCAGGTAACATTTATGTTGGATGATATTGCATTGTATCTAGACACCCATCCAACCTGTAGACAGGGACTGGAAGCGTATGAACACTATAAGATGCTGCGAAAGGAAGCGGTGGCAGAATATCAGAGAATGTATGGACCGCTCAATCGATACAGTGTAGAACCGGGGAAAGACTTTAATTGGATCAACGGCCCTTGGCCATGGGAAGGAGCGTGTGGTTGTTAAATGTGGATATATGAAAAAAGACTGCAGTGTCCAGTCAATATCAAGGAAACAAACGCCAAGCTGGCACAGGCAATCATCAGTCAATATGGAGGCCCGGATGGTGAAATGGGAGCTTCCATGCGCTACCTGTCTCAGCGTTATGCCATGCCGTATAAGGAGTGTCAGGCCACACTGACAGATATTGGCACAGAAGAGTTGGGTCATTTAGAGATTGTAGCAGCAATCATCTACCAGCTCACAAAGAATCTGTCCATGGAGGAAATCAAAAAGTCCGGATTTGATAAGTATTATGTGGACCATACAATTGGAATCTGGCCACAGGCGGCCGGTGGAGTGCCTTTTAATGCCTGCGAATTCCAGAGCAAGGGCGATACGATAACCGATTTGTATGAAGATTTGGCAGCAGAACAAAAGGCGCGTAGCACCTATGACAATATCCTGCGTTTGTGCAAGGACTATCCGGATGTCTACGAACCAATCAAATTTTTGCGTGCCAGAGAGATTGTGCATTTCCAGAGATTTGGAGAATGTATGAGACTGGTACAGGATAAACTGGATGAGAAGAATTTCTATGCCTTTAATCCGGCTTTTGATAAAAAGGCTCCATGTGTCAATAAATCATAAGTTTGCTCGTTGACACAGCGTAGATGAAGTAATACAATACGCTGTAAAGGCGTGGATATGCACGTGTCGATGGAGAATGGTATGAGTAAACAAACGGAACATAAGATGATAGATAAAAAATCAGCCCAAAGCAGCATGGTAAAATGGCTTGTTGTTCTTGGGCTTTTTGCGTTTGTTTGCATAAAAAACAAAACCTTGATGCAAGAAGCGGTGGCACAGTTTACCTCTATGGAATTGTGGAAACTTTTGCTTTGCATTGGATTGGGTAATCTTTATTTTGTGATAGAAGGCATTGTCATCAGTGTGATGACGAAAAGTTGTGAGAAGCACTTGCATGTAGGACAAGGCATTTTTTGTGCCTATTTGTGTATGTTTTATCGTATTGCAACCCTGGGAAGTGGAAGTGGAATCGCACAGGTTCTTTACTATAATCTAAGAGGCATTCGGGCGAGTATCGGAACCGGTATGAGTCTGGTACAATATAGTTTTCACAAGATTTCAATTGCAGGTTTAGGCGTGACCGCATTCATAGGATTGTGGCTGTGGGGAGACGGGGACATTCAGGAATACGCGATTTTTATGTTGGCAGGTGCAGTTGTGATTGGAGCAATCTGTATCTTTTTGATAGTGGTTACTGTGTCGCAAAAATTTTCGGATTTTGTGTTTGGAATTGGTGAAAAACTGATCAAAAAGACAAGTAAACTTTATCCGAAATTGGAACAGGGTCGTACGTCTGTGGGATATTTGCAGGAGCAGGGACGTATCATCTGGAAAGATAAGAAACTGTTTTTGACGGTTATTATTTTGGATCTGATTAAGCTGTCCTGCTGGTATATGATTCCCGGCGTTTATTTTGCCGGTGATTTTTCTGCACCATTTGTAGTATGTCTGGCTCTTATGGCGATTTGCAACATGGTGGGATGTGTGATGCTTGCGCCATCCGGAATTGGAACGCTTGATTTTGTGGTAACATTATTCTTTACTTCTGTGGTTGCAGACCAGTCTGCAATTGCGGCAGCGCTTGTTACCTACCGCATTGCAACATGGTTGGTTCCATTTTTGATTGGTGTCATTCCTGCGCTTTTTGTAAAGAAAAGCGAATAACTATTCTTCATAAAAGATTTTTGTCTCGTCGATGATATTGTAATGGCCATCGGAATAATCCACGATGATAACATTACAGTTTTTTTGTAAACCACCGGACCAAAATTGATCAGTGCCATGTCCTTTGATGTAGGACATGATCGCCTTGTTGAGTGCACCGTGTGCGACAATCATAACGCGCTCATGGGTGGTGGCCAGTGGTTCGATGATTTCTTTCATGAAACTTCCTGCACGCACAATGAGTGCTTCCAAGGTTTCGCCATCTTCCGGTGCGCGATAAAGCTCCGGTTTTTTGAAAAAATATTGAAAGGTCAGAGAAGGATCTTTTATCAGCTCTGAAAAGTTTTGTCCTTCAAAACAGCCAAAGGATAATTCTCGTAACCTGGGGTCTGTGGAAAGAGGAATGTCTCTTTTGTTTTGGATAAGCAGGGCTGTTTCGTAAGCTCGTTTTAATGGACTGGAATAAATACAGTCAATCGGTGTATTCATCAATGCCTCACCGGTTTCTTTTGCCAACGCTTTTCCATTTTCATTTAGTTCGATATCGACACTGCCTTGCAGTTTCTTTTCTTTGTTCCACATGGTTTCGCCATGCCGTACAATGTAGATTTCCATGTTATTTTCCTCTTATATATTTTCTATTTGCCAGTCAATCGGTGCAACACCGTGTTCCTGCAAAAATTGATTTGCCTGACTAAAATGTTTGCATCCGAAAAATCCGCGATAGGCCGATAAGGGTGATGGATGTGGACCCTTTAGTACTAAGTGATTTGGGTTTGTCAGCATGGAGGCTTTTTTTTGCGCGAAGCTTCCCCAAAGCATAAACACGACTGGCTGATCCTGTTCGTTGACAGCGCGAATGGCTGCATCTGTAAATTCCTCCCAGCCTTTTCCCTGGTGCGAAGCTGCCTGGTGTGCGCGGACGGTAAGTACCGCGTTGAGCATGAGCACCCCTTGCTCGGCCCATTTTACCAGATAGCCGTTGTTTGGAATGTAGCATCCCAAATCGTCATGAAGCTCTTTGTAGATGTTGACAAGCGATGGTGGTATATCGATGCCGGGTCGCACCGAAAAACAAAGTCCGTGTGCCTGCCCCGGCCCATGATAGGGATCCTGGCCGATGATGACACATTTTGTTTTGGATAAGGGTGTCAGGTGGAAGGCGTTAAAGATATCATCTCCCGGTGGGAAAATCTGCTTTGTTGCGTATTCCTGACCGACAAAGTGGAAGAGCTGTTTGTAATAGTCCTTTTGAAATTCGCCTTGTAGGGCAACCGCCCAATCGTTTTGAATTGGTGGCATATACATCCTCCGTATCTTTCGTTTATCAAAGTTATTGGTACGGTTTTTAGATTATCATAACCACAACGAGAATTCTACCATGTTTTCAAATGTTTTTTCAAAATAAGGTTGACCCTTTGACATTTGTGTGGTAAGGTATGGCTATCAAAAGCGAAGAAGAGGAATAGTAGAAATCCGAAGGACTTCAGAGAGCTGTTGGTTGGTGTGAAACAGTGTTTGTACGATTTTGAACTCGCCTTGGAGCAGCCGGTTGAACGACAGGAAACTGTAAGTAGACACGGACGGGGGCTGACCGTTATATCAGAAAGATATAAGATTCCGGCAGGGAATCCGTATCTGTGAGTGCATACATGATGTATGAATTAGAGTGGTACCGCGCGAGAAGCTTGCGTCTCTAAAATTTTTGTTAGGGGCACAGGTTTTTTTTATGCCTCAATGAATGAAGAGGAGGAAATGATTATGAAGAATTTTGAACATTACAAACGTGGTTATTATATGCCACCACAGCAAAGCACAAATTGGGTAAACAAAGAATACATTGACCACGCACCAAGCTGGTGCAGTGTGGATTTGCGTGATGGCAATCAGGCATTGATTATTCCGATGAGCCTGGATGAAAAACTGGAGTTTTATAAGGAGTTGATTCGTGTTGGATTCAAGGAGATTGAGATTGGATTCCCGGCAGCCTCTGAGACAGAGTATAAGTTCTGCCGTACATTGATTGAAGATGATTTGATTCCGGATGATGTGACGATTCAGGTGTTAACACAGGCAAGAGAGCACATCATAAAGAAGACCTTTGAGGCTGTTCAGGGTGCAAAGAATGTAGTGGTACATCTTTACAATTCCACTTCTTATGCACAAAGAACACAGGTTTTCAAAAAGTCAAAGGAAGAGATTTTGAAGATTGCCACAGACGGTGCGCAGTTATTGAATGAGCTTGCTGAACAGGCTGGTGTTGATTATCAGTTTGAGTATTCACCGGAGAGTTTTACAGGTACAGAGATTGACTATGCATTGGACGTGTGTAATGCAGTGATCGATGTTTGGAAACCGACACCTGAAAAGAAGGTTATCATCAACCTTCCTGCAACGGTGGAAATGTCTTTGCCACACGTTTATGCAAGTCAGATTGAATATATGAGCAACCATCTGCATGATCGTGAGAATGTCATTCTTTCTTTACATCCACACAATGACCGAGGCTGTGGTGTTGCAGATGCAGAGCTTGGTTTATTGGCCGGTGCAGACCGTATCGAGGGCACATTGTTTGGAAACGGAGAGAGAACCGGAAATGTGGATATTATTACATTGGCGATGAATATGTTTACACACGGGGTGGACCCGGAGTTGGATCTTTCAGATATTCCAAGATTGACAGAGGTGTATGAGCGACTGACCAGAATGCAGGTATACGAGCGTTCCCCATATACAGGGAAATTGGTATTTGCAGCATTTTCAGGCTCTCATCAGGATGCGATTGCGAAGGGTATGAAATTCCGTGAGACGGATCCGGATGGTATGTGGACTGTTCCATATCTTCCATTGAATCCGGAAGATGTCGGAAGAAAATACGATGGAGATGTCATCCGTATCAACAGCCAGTCAGGAAAGGGTGGTATTGCATTCTTGCTGGAGCAGAAGTATGGATTTGATCTTCCTGCAAAGATGCGTGAGGATCTGGGATATACGGTTAAGGGTGTGTCAGACCATGCGCATAAGGAGCTTTCACCAAAGGAAGTTTTGGATGTATTCCAAAACGAATATGTAAATCGAGATACCGTTGTGAAACTTGAGGAATGTCATTTTGTACAAAAAGACGGTATCGATGCAGAAATTACGATTTTGGTGAATGGTGATAAGAAGGTGTACCATGGACATGGAAATGGAAGATTGGATGCGATCAGCAATGCAATTATGAAGCACTTTGATATCAAGTTTTCATTGGTTGCTTATGAGGAACATGCATTGCAGATTGGTTCCGATTCACAGGCGTGTGCGTATGTAGGTGTAGAGGTGGAAGGCACAAAAGGGATTACCTGGGGTGCCGGCATCAAATCGGATATTATTGATGCATCCGCATTTGCATTGATTTCTGCTTTGAATCGTACACAGTTAATGAAAAAGTAGATTCGTTTTTAAGAAAAACATCTATCGTTGCATAGCAAATGATAGATGTTTTTTCTTGTGTTATAAGGGAATTTGTGATACTATGTACTAAAATCTGCGAAAAAGATAGAACAAGGAGGAACCAGCATGATATTTGTAAAGTCGGAAGACTTGAAATATGGTATGCGTTTGGCAAAACCGATTTACAATAAATCAGGTGTTTTGCTTTATGAACGCAATACACGATTGACGCTGCAGGGTATCGAAAGTGTTAAAAATTTTGGCCTCCTTGGTTTATATATCCTAGAACCGGCAGAACCTGCACCACCTATGACGGAGGAGGATTTGGATTTTGAACGGTTCCAGACCATGGCAGTGTTCAGCGTTCGTGAGGAGCTTGACAGTATTATTGCGGGCAGAGAACCTGTCAATCTGAGACGTCTTTGCAATGCAATCATTACAAATTATGGAAGACTCAATCACAAGATTGGATTTACACAGAATCTTCGCAGCACAACAGATTATATATACAAGCACGTAATAAATACTGCGATTTTGTGTGCACTGATTTCTTCGCAGGTGTATTACACACCAACCGAGCAGGAGGAGCTCGTGATGGCTGCGTTGTTGCATGATATTGGTAAGCTGTTGTTGCCAAATCGTGTGCGTGAGAAATATGACGACTATGATACCAATGATTTGATTATCGTCAAGAAGATTCAAAGCGACGGCTTGAGTCTGATACGTCCGGAAATCGGAATCGACAGTGGCGTCCGCAGGATTGTGGGACAGATTCATCGCATGGAATATGGTGGTTCAACCATAGATGATGGAAAGATTCTTAAGAGCAGCAAGATTTTGAAGGTTGCAAATCTGTTTGATACCATGACCTGCATGAAACTGAAAGGCGAGTCAAAATCAGAAATTGCAGCAGTGAAATATCTGTTGCTTAATAAAGACGAATTCGATGAAGAGATTGTAGGGGCATTGATTAAGAGTATCAAGATCTTGACTCCGGGTGTCTGTATCGAGCTTACAAATAAAGAAAAAGGTCTGGTAATTTCCGAAAATACAAATAATATTTTACGACCGGTTGTACTTGGATTCAGCACGAATCAGGTATACGACCTCAGTAACAATGCAGTATATCGACGTTATCAGATTGTAGATATCATGAAGACCATGGACAATCGAATCAAGGTGGACAGAGAACGGTTGGAAGAATACATGAATAAGCGATGATTGCATGCAATTGTCGCTTATCTTTGTTTATAGGGTTATGAAACGGGAGTAGCTATGACACAGACGACATTTCGAGAAAAAAAAGAATATTTGTTGAGGGCTATTGCTGCTTTACAGGACCAAGATGCGCTTGCGGAGGAAATCACACAGGGCAAGACGAAGCTGCGTAAGCTGACAAGGGCAATCGCTTCCGCAGAAAAAGCGATGGAAGATGAAATCTCCGGAACACTCAAAAAGAGAAAACAGGAAATCAATGCGACTTATGATGGTCGGTTGGAAGATAATCGTTCCAGAAAAAAGACGGTTTTGCATAAGAGAGATAAGAAACGCAACGAGCGCATGGATGCAAGATACAAAGAAGAGACGAAGGACCTTCATGCGCGAAACAGAGAAATGCGCATGGAGATGACCAAGCTGCTTCGGACAAATAAACTCCCATCTTTTTGCGGTAGCAAATTGTACTTTGTATTGTTCTATGCACAGGGAGCTGGCGAACACTTACTTCAGATGCTTGCATTTTTCGGTATGTATGTATTTGCGCCGGTATTGTCTGTTTTGATTACAAGGTCTGTAGTGATGAAACAAAATCCAAAAGCCAATGTTGCTTTTTGGTGTGTGGTAGTTGCATCTCTTTGGATTATTGCTTTTTTGTTGATTTATTTTGCAATTTACAATTTTACCAGATTGCATAAAGTAGAAGCCATGAGACAAATCCGTGAGATTCGAACCCAGATGGATAAAAATTCCAAGCAGGCAGATGCGATTCGGACATCCATTCAAAAGGATAAAGATGACAGTCAATACAATTTGGAAGCCTATGATGAAAAATTGTCCGTTCTGGAAAAGGAAGCAGAGACGATTGGCAAGGAAAAACAAAAAGCGCTTAAAACCTTTGAGAATGAAACCGTTTCCATGATTACCGAAGAAGTAAAAAATAGAAAAATGCCACAGATTGAGAACCTGCGGCAGGAAAAACAGGAATTAGAAGATGTTCTTTCAAAGCAGGAACTCTTATATGACAATAAGGTGGATGAAATTGAAAAAACATATATTCCCCATCTTGGACAAGACCTGTGCAGAAAGGACCGATTGCAGGAATTGCTTCAGATTATGGAAGACGGGAGGGCGCAAACGGTTTCCGAAGCAATTCTGGTTTATAAAAATCAATAATGTTCCCAGCAATCGATGGAATATTGTAGTGCTTTGCTGATACAGTCAGCGAGTTTCATCACTGTATAAAGACGGGTGCTCTGCAACAGCCCTGGATGCCCGCCAGATACGTTCACAATACCGGTAATGGAGATATCTCCGATTGCCGGTAATTTTTTTTGTACACCTTTTCCGGGAGAAATTGGTCCATCACTCAGTGTGACCAAGCCGACATGAGAGCGCATACCCAGGGATGCGTCAACTGCGATGATAAAAGGGTGATCATATTTTTTTTGAATATGTGAAATGGCATCCCGTATGTTGAGCGCATGAATCGGCGAAGACAGGGAGCCAAATACCTGGAAGGATCCGGCACGATTTTGTAGCTGTTCACCAACCAATGGTCCAAGACAATCTCCCGTTGCACGATCGGTACCGATGCATAATATAATTGGTGTGCAGGTTTTGCAATGAGCCCGTTCCATATAGTTTACGATACATTTTCCAAGTGCAAGTTCTGCATCCGGCTCTTCTATATCAAAATATTGCAATCCTCTCATAAACACCTCAAAAACAGTCTCCTCTCATTACTCTATGCAAAAAGTATTCACAAGTTGATTCTTTCATAATCAAAAAAACACAAAATGATTCTTACTGAAATGCGGATTTGTCTTTCTTTCATTCTCATATTTGGACATTCTGTCGCAGAACCATAGATGTTGAGAAAAGTTGCGGTGAAAAACAAATATGTCGTGACAAATTTCGTAAGGAAAGTGGTTCCGGAAATGCTATGATACAGCCCAATCTTATTTTAGGAAGGTGGATGTAATGATAGAAATCATCTATGACAAAGAGGCAGACGCAAAGTCACAGACCAAGGAAAACCGAGAGCAGTCCGTGCCGCAAATGAAACTTCCGAAGAATATCCGACAAATCGGTTCCCCAGAGGGACACAAGCGAATCTACATAGAGGATTATGTAGTGACTTATCTGAATTACATAGCGAGACCCGGAAGCATCCAGGCCAGAGGCGCAGTTCTATTTGGAGAAAGCAAAAAATCAGATCAGGGTGATGTGATTTTTATCAGTGGTGCGGTGGATGCACAAAATATTGAGTTTGATATGGATGAAAGTGAATTTACGCAGGAAGTGTGGAAGGAAATCTATGAACAGGCAAAACTGTTTTTCCCTGGGTTGAGTGTAGTTGGTTGGTTTTTATCCAGAATGGGATTTTCTACTGCGATAAATGACAAGATAGAGCGGTTGCACGTGGAAAATTTCCCGGGCAGAGACAAGGTGCTGTTTGTGACGGATTCTTTGGAATCCGAAGATGCATTTTATATTTATGAGCATGGACAATTGGTAAAACAAAAGGGATATTACATATATTATGACCGAAATGAAGCAATGCAAAATTATATTATGAAGAAAAAAGGAGATGAAGCACCCGAGCCATCAGAGATACAGAGAAAAGACGAGGAAATCATCAAACAGTTTCGCAAGAAAAATAGCACCCTTCATGAACAAAAGGAGACAGGAATCAGCTTCGTGTATGTTGCAAGCTCTTTTGTCGTACTTGCTTTGCTTGCGATGGGTATTACGGTTGTGAGCAACTATGACAAGATGAAGGAAATGGAAGTGAGTATCAACCGGCTGGAAATCACAGCGGATGCAACGGAAGAATATGTGGAAGCGCTTGCAACCACCGGGCAGGATTTGACGGAGAGTCCTGCAACCTGGCTGGATGCCCAGCAGGAAGATGTAGATGAAACGGATATCGAAGATCCGATGAATCAAGATGTACAATCAGAAGAAGTCCCGGATACAGAAAAAACAATGGATATCGTTGACACGAATTCAGAAGATGATAAGGAAATTCAAAATATACAAAGTCAGAGTGAAGAAACAACGCTTTCCACGACTGAGACGACACAGGCAGTTATGGTTATGGAAGATACCACATATATTGTGCAGGAGGGGGATTCCTTGTCATCTATCGCGTTTGCATTTTACAAGGATGCAGATAAAGCATGGATGATTGCGGAGAAAAATGGAATTGACGTAGAAGGAAACATCTATGTTGGACAAAAAATTATCCTACCAAAAGAATAATAGGTATGCTATGATAAAAGATAATGTCATTGCATATTAGAATCTAAAAGAGGTTTCGTATGAAGGATAATAAAAAAGATACAAAAGGAAAAATTGTAAAAATGAATGGGTCCGAGGAAGCTGCGCAGAGAAATGAGCAGCTTATGGAGAACCGAAAGAAAAGAAAAAAAACAGCGACCTTGTTGGTGCTTTTGGTGATTGTACTATCCTGTGCGGTGGTGGTCTATCTGCGTACACTGGAATATAAGAGCTTCAAAATACTTGAGAACAGTGAAACAGATTATGAAAATACAGCCAGCTATATCTGCTTTAGTGAAAATTTATTGAAATATACACCGGATGGCGTTTCTTATATTGATGCAAAAGGAAATACGGTATGGACAACCGGTATCAATATGAAGATACCGGTTGCTGTATCAAGTGGAGATTATGCAGTTGTAGCAGATTTAAATGGAAATACAGTCTGTGTGTTTGGTGCACAGGGTGAGATTAGTAGTTTGACTATGCCATATCCAATTAGTGATATTGATGTGGGACAGCAGGGTGCGTTTGCAGTTGTTTTGGAAAGCGAGAAAACCAACTACATCAATATGTATAATCGCAAGGGTGAAATCATTTACGAAATGCAGACAACGATTGATAAGAGTGGATACCCGTTGGATATTACGATTTCGGATAACGGAGAAAAACTATTTACAAGTTATGCGAAAATTGGTAGTGGTGTGATGGAAAACTATCTCGCAGCTTATAATTTTGGTGAAGTGGGACAAAATACCAATGCGGATCGTGTAGTTGGAGGATACAATTTTGATGACCAGGTGTTTTCTAAGGTGGAATTCGTGAATAACGATACGGTCGTTGCCTTTGGTACCAAGTCCATCCAGATATATTCCATGAAAGAAAAACCGAGCTTGCGTGATTCTATCAAATTCAATGAGGAAATTAAGAGTATTTTTTACAGTGAAGATTATATTGGTGTGATACAAAAGGAGACAGAAAGTCAAACACATCTGTACAAATTGCGTTTGTTTAATTTGCGTGGTAGAGAAGAATTTTCCGAATGGATTGATTTTGATTATGATTACATGTTTGCGGACAAGAAAGAAATAATCGTTTCCGGTGGAACGAATTGTATGATTCTTCGAAGGGATGGTAGTATAAAGTATTGTGGAAAACTGGACGGAAGAATTCAAAGTATTGTTCCGATTGGAAGAAGATTGGAATATGTAGTCGGATACGAGAATAAAACACAGACGATTCGATTGCGTACATCGATGCCTGAGGTGCAACGAGAAACAGTCAATAAGATAACACAGGAAACCGCGACAGGAACGGATGGAGTCCGCAAATAAGACATAAATGATTTGTTTGCTGGCAGATATAGTGATGCGGGAGGAATTTACATGACCGGTGTGATTATATGCTTATTCATAGCTGGTATTATAATTGGATATAAACGTGGATTTGTGAAATCAGCATATAAGTTGGTTGCTACCTTGATTGCCCTTGTTGCTGCATACGCGCTAACACCGTTGGTTGCAAACTTTATTTCACAAAACACACAGTGGGATGATCACATTCATCAGGCAATTTATGAACAATTTGAGCAACGAACCAAAGAACAGCTACGGGAAGAGTTAGGTACACAGTTGCAGACAAACGGGATAGCATTGACAGATGAAATGCTGGATACGCAATTTCAAGATAGTATGCAGACTGTTTTGGATGTAGAGAAACTGTCTGATTTGTTGAAGACTTTGGGAATTCCGGATTTTATGAAAACAGGTGTCACGCAGGAATTGTCAGAGAACTCTACAGCTCCTTTGTTGGAGAGTGTTTATCATGAAATTGCTGCATATCTGACATCGTTCATTTTGCAGGCACTTGCCTATATGATTACCTTTGTGGTGATAAATTTGGTGTTGATGATAATATATATGAGCTTGGTGTTGGTGACGCATCTGCCGGTGCTCGGCACTTTGAATCGGATGGCAGGAAGTGCGTTTGGATTTTTGCAAGTGTTGTTATATGTCTGGATATTTTTTGCGATCGTGGAATTGATAGCAACTACACAGGTTGGAAATTCTTTGCATGAACAGTTATATAGTAGTCATATTTTAATGTGGATTCAAGAGATGAATCCTTTTGCTACAGTGGTAAAAACACTTACAAAAAGTATTATGTAAATAATTTATGTTTACACATAATGTCAACCAAAAAACTTTATAAAAAAATCGACAAAAAAATAAAAAAAGTTGTTGACAAGGGTAAGTCCCTGTGTTATATTAAACAAGCTGTCGCGCAAGACGACACAAATGAACATTTGACAACTTCATAACATGTGAACCCTGAAAATTCTTTAAGA
>JBJENA010000008.1:0-24127 GCA_051879955.1 Wujia sp. | reverse complement strand
TGATTACATTTTCCACAGGGGAACAAAGATTATTTGATACTACATTATTGACAGGGTCGGCATTTGAACCTTTAAAAAATGAAAAGACGTTGGCTGATTTCACAATTTTTCATGGCGTCATGACATGGATGAATGGTGAGATTGATATTGCACCGGAAACTATGTATGCAGACAGTTATCCATACACATCCAGGAATGTAAGTGTTGCGGTGGGATAGGAAGAGACGATGTTAAATACCGATTTGACTGCACTCTCAGGCGGAAACCTGGGAGTGTTTTTTGTATAATGGAAAATGAAGAAAAAAATGAGATTCAAAAGCAGTGGAAGAAAGCACAAAGAGATTAGTTGAAGGAGAACAGAAAATGTGTTTGCACGTCTTGAGCCCGAACTCAAGGAACAGGCTGAAAGCGTATTAGATCAATATTGCAGAATTTCCACAGATAAAGAAGATCAGCATATGTTCGTGAATGCCAAAAACAGATAAATTATTTTACTGGTGCTATTGAAGTTTTTCCCCGCATACACTGTACAAACAAACCTACAGAGGTAACAGTGTGAGAGAAGACATTGAGACACGTGCAGTACAGATTGCAATGTATATTGTGGAGGAGCAAGCGACTGTCAGACAGGCAGCAAAGAAATTTGGAATCAGCAAATCGACGGTACATAAAGATGTAACGGAACGCCTGGAGCGCATCAATCTCAATCTGGCAAGACAGACCCGGAAGGTTTTGGATATCAACAAGGCCCAGCGGCATATTCGTGGTGGGCAGGCGACGAAGAAAAAATACGCGAATCTTCACATATAATGGAAGATGATTTTACACTTTGCAATCTGCGATAGGTCTTGATTTCAAAGAGGGAATGAGATAAAATATACAGATGCGTATGTTTGGAAATGTACGAAAATTAGAAAACGAGGGATATCATGAAATTTATTCATATCGCAGATGTGAATCTGGGTGCACAGCCGGATCGCGGTCGTATCTGGAGTGATGCGCGTGCACAGGAAATATATGACAGTTTTCACCGTTTGATTCAGGTCTGTGCAGATGAGAAAATTGAATTGCTGTTGATTGCAGGTGATTTGTTTGCCCGGCAACCAACGGAAAATGATTTGAAGGCTTTGGATTTTCAGCTTCGAAAGATTCCGGATACAAAAACGGTGATTTTGGCAGGTAGCGCAGACTATATCGAGCCGGATTCCCCATGGGAGACATTCCATTTTCTTTCGAATACAGTGGTGTTGCCAAGAGAGCAGGCTGCCAGTGTATATTTCGAAGATTTGAATGTCTGTGTCTGTGGTTACAGCTATGGAAGACCGACATATAAGAACCGTATCCTGGAGCGTATGCGTCCGGCGAAGGATGGTGCCTACAACATCTTGCTTGGTTATGGTGGAGATGCATCGCATATGCCATTTTCCAAAGAAGGACTGGCACAGCTTGGATTTCAATATGTGGCTCTTGGACATATGCACAATTGTGGTATTCTGGTAGAAAATCAGATGGCATTTGCAGGAAGCTTAGAGCCACTTGTTTATACAGAGACCGGAACGCACGGTTATATCCTGGGTGAAGTTTTGGGAGACGGAAGTACAACCTTGCAGCTGGTTGATTTTTCAGCGAGAAAATATTGCAATATCGGATTTGAGGTTTCCGCGGAGCAAACCAATGGCGACGTTTGCGAGATGGTAGAAGCGCGGATGAAGGAATTGGGAAGTCAGCATATCTACCGTATTATGTTGCGTGGAATCATTGCAAAGCAGATGGAAATCAATCTCAGTGAATTGACCAGAAGATACAATATCAATGAGATTATAAATAAGACAAGATATGAGCTTGATATCGATGAGATAAGATTAAACAATGAAACAAATCTGCTCGGTCGACTGTTTGATGAGTTTGAGAACGAGACAAGCGATGCGGATGAAGAGATTAGAAGCAGAGCCAAACAGCTTTGTTTGGAAGCTTTTTTGAAAACAGGAAAGTAACAGATGTATTTTAGTAAGCTTTTATTAAAGGACTTCGGAAAATTTCATAACAAAGAGATGGACTTGCAGCCCGGACTCAATGTTGTCTATGGAGACAAACATGATGGAAAGTCAACGGTCGCAGATTTTATGTATGGAACTTTGTATGGTATCAGTGCATCACCGGAAAGTGATGCGGATGATTTGCAACAGAGAAAACCCGTGAATGCCCGTGATTTTTCCGGAAAAGCATATCTTCAACAAGGCGATAAGAGATACCTGATTGAGAGAAGTTTTTTGAAGGGCAACAAGACGATGCAGCTTCTGGATATCAGTTCCGGAAGACAGATTCAGGTAAAGAACAAGAATACATTGTATAACACCCTGACACAGGTTGATAAAAAAGCGTTCAGTGATGCACACTACATTCGCGCATACGAAGAGCGCAGTAATCAGGCAGAAACCCTCAATCAATTTATCGCAAATCTGGCAACATCGGGTGCATCGAATTATGATTGTGGGAATGCATTGGAAACTCTGCGCAAAAAGAAACAAGCCTTGGATGTTTCCGTAGAGGACCGAAATCTGGAAGCACTTGCGCAGGAGCTTAAGCCTTATGAAGGCGACGAGGAAGCGCTTGCAAAGGTGCGTGAGGAAATCGCTGAAAACGATCAGGAGTTTGCGATAGAGACCGCGAAGCGCAAGCGTGAAGCAAGAAGATTGATTGAGACAGAAAAGGGTGTCACTTACGAGGAAAATGAAGAATTGGCGGAAGGCTTAGATGAACTGCAGAGCAAAAGTGTCTTTTTGGATGCAGATTTATTGAAGGACTATAAGCCGGAAAAAAAGTGGCATGAAAAATGGTGGGTAGTCGCCGGTACTGCTTTGTTTGTGTGGCTGGTGATTGCCGTACTTGTATGGGTGCTTCCGTTTGATAACGGTGTCAGACAATTGTTTATGGTATGTACGGCTTTGTTTGAGGTTTTGACAATTTTGGATTGTTTGCATGCAAAGGGTGTATTCAATGAAGAAAACCAGGCACCGACAGAGGAAGAGTTCAGACAGATTGTCTATGATCTGGAACGAAAGAATGAAGCCTACGAGGAAGTAGAAATTGACATGAGCTTTGCCAAGGAGTTCCTTGAACGTAAGGAAGCACTTCAAGCTAAGGAGCGTGAGTTGCTGGAAAGAAAAAATCAGGTCGAGGAAATAGAAGCAAGGGTACGTGCCTGCAAGCAACGCAAGAAGGAAATCGAGCGAGAAGGACTTGCAATTACGTATGCAATTAACACGATTCACGATATCGCGAAGTCCATCCTGGAAAAATGGGATTATGTGATTAATGGCAGGATTGCAGAGATTTTGCAGATTGTGACAGGCAATACCTATCAGGATGCAAGACTAAGCAGCAAGCTTCGACTGTCTGTATTAAAAGAAGGGACATATATGGATATCGAAGAAGTTCCGCGCAAGGATTTCGAACAGATTCGATTTGCAGTCATGCTCTGTGTTTCAGCCACGATGGCAGCAGATGATATGCCGATTCTGATTGATGGTTTACCGAGATTGCCACAAGAGCAGTTAGAACAAACCATGAGATGGATTGAGAAACTTCCGGCACAACAGATTATTGTATTGACAGATGATAAGCGAATTCCGGCAACATGTTCTTTGACAAATATGTCATAATATGATATAGTGCGTTGTATGCTACTGTGGCTCAGCTGGTAGAGCAATTCACTCGTAATGAATAGGTCGTCGGTTCGAATCCGATCAGTAGCTTATACACATAAGGGTCGTGCATTTCATGCACGACCTTTCTAAATATGAGAACAAATATGAAGAAAAACAAGAAGACAAAAAAACAATTATATCGCACAGCCCGCTGGGATAAGCTGGACAACACTGCCAATTTGTTTCCGGTCATTGCAACAAAGACATCCAGCAATGTCTTTCGTATCAGTGTAGAATTAACGGAGATGGTGCAACCGGAGCTTTTACAAAAAGCGCTCAATCAGGTACTACCCTACTTTGACATGATGCGGGTGCGTATGAAGGATGGTTTTTTCTGGTATTATTTTGAAGAAAATCCAAATCCGGCACCGGATGTTGTGGCAGAAGAGGAACTTCCCTGTCGATTTATCAATCCGCTTTTGAATCGGGAATATCTGTTTCGGGTTCTGTATTATGAAAATCGAATCAGCTTGGAAGTATTTCATGTGCTGACAGACGGAAATGGTGCATTGCTGTTCTTAAAGGAAATCCTATATCAATATCTTCGTATGGTTCATCCGCAGCTGGCTCCATCCACGATGCATCTGCAGGAAGAAACCAGCGTGAATCGGGAAGACAGCTATGTCAAAAATTACAAGAAACCTGCGAAATCCATCTATAAGACACAAAAAGCCCTGGTGCTAAAGGGTGAGACCTTTCCAAAGGGAAGCTTTGGCATTGTACATGGTTTTTTGCATTTGCCGGATGTGAAACAGGTTGCGAAATCTTATGGCGTAACCATCAATCAGTACCTTTTGGGTGTTTTGGCATGGAGTGTGTATACAGACTATCTGGGGAGGAAAACCTGCACACAGCCGTTTTCTATCTGTGTTCCGGTGAATTTGAGACCATATTTTGATTCCATCACAACAAAGAATTTCTTTGCGACGGTTTCGGCAACGTTTGTGGCAGATCGGGAGGATTACACCTTTGAGGAAGTGCTGGCGCAGGTCACAGAAAGTCTCAAACAGCAGATATCCAAAGAAAATTTGGAGCAGATTCTTGCATATAACGTGGCAAATGAAAAAAATAAGTTGATTCGTATGGTGCCACTTTTTATGAAAAATATGGCGATGCGCAGTGTGTATAAAAAAAATGCGGGAGCAAACAGTGGATGTGTAACAAATCTCGGTGCAATCCACATTGCACAGCCGTATGATGCATATGTAGAACGCGTGCATGTGTTGCTGTCTATGTCTCCAAAACAGAATTTGAAAGCCGGTGTGATTTCTTATAAAGATACTCTGGCATTTACCTTTAGCAGTATTTTACGTGATACGGGAATACAAAAGACATTTTTTCGCACTTTGAGCGAAGCGGGTATTGCGGTTTCGGTCAAAAGCAATGGAGTTTATTATGAGTCGATGCAATCGTTGTAACATTGAAATACAGGAAGATGCGGTGATTTGTCCTCTTTGCAAGGGCGCGTTATCAGACGTTACACCGGAGAAGATGATGTATCCGCAGGTGATTTATAAATATGTGCGTATGCAATTGAGCTTACGTATTGTGACGTTTTTTGCGGTATTATTATCCGTCGCATGCATTATTATAAATATGTGTGTCGCAAAGGATGTACCCTGGTCTTTGGTAGGTGTGGGAGCTGTCTTTTACATCTATGGAACTATAGCGGTTACTTCGCGACCGGTTTTCTCACACCACAAGAAGATTATGTTACAGGGAATCTGGACGATTTTGCTTGCAGTCTGTGCGGACATTTCCTTTGGCTTTTATGGATGGTCGATTACGATTGCATTTCCGATTGTAATTCTTGTATTAAATGTACTTGTCTTGATATTTATGGCGATTCATCGTCGTGATTGGCCAAGCTATGTACCATTACAGCTTAAAATAGATGTGTTGATGCTGGTTATGGCACTTTTGTTTGTATGTAACATTTATGATTGGTCGGTAATGAGTATCGTTGCGATTGGATATACGATTGTGCAAACTTTCGGTGTTTTCATGATCGGTGGTGCAGGCGCAACAACAGAAATAAAACGCAGATTTCGTGCGTAGTTTCATAATCTTAAAAAAATCTTAAAGAGTTTTCATCTAGTTTCTTAACCTGATTTCTGGGATAATACAAAACAACACAGGAGATGAAATCTCCGGATGAAAAGGGGACAGTCATGAATATATTGATTTGCGATGATGAAAATGATATTGTGGAGGCGCTTGCAATTTACCTGGGAGCAGAAGGGTATACCATCTTGAAGGCCTATGATGGTGCGCAAGCCTGTCGTATGGTTACACAAAGCAGTGAGGATAATCCGATTCATCTGATTCTCATGGATATCATGATGCCGGTCATGGACGGGATTGCTGCGATGCATGAGATTCGGCAGATTTCGAATGTTCCGGTTATCTTGCTGACGGCAAAGAGTGAAGATACCGACAAGGTTCTCGGGCTCAATGTTGGAGCAGATGACTATATCACGAAGCCTTTTAATCCGGTTGTGTTAATTGCGAGAGTGAAGGCACAGCTTCGTCGTTATCTGACCTTGGGCGGTAGTCAGCCGCAATCCGCGTCGGTATTGACAATTGGCGGTATTTCTCTGGATGACAGATCGAAACAGGTATCTGTAGATGGAGAGTTGGTAAGCCTGACCAAGACAGAATATGCGATTTTAAAGTTCTTTATGGAACATCCCAAGACGGTATATGCTCCGGGAGAAATCTACAAAGCAGTCTGGGAGGATGCGCCATTTGGACAGGAAGGAACGGTTGCTGTTCACATTCGACATTTGAGAGAGAAGATAGAAATTGACCCATCCGAACCACGTTATCTGAAGGTGGTATGGGGACAGGGCTATATCTTCGGTTAGGAGTGATTCGATGAAAAGAAATACAGCAATAAAAGCGATTGCATCGATATTATTGTCGATGGCAATGGTGGTGGCGGTAATCAGTGGTATCGTTTTTTTGGAAACGATGGGAGATGGTTCTTTCACAGTGGATGAAAATGGGCATACGTCCTTGTATATGCATCGCCTGGAGACAATAACAGAATATCGGGAACAGGATGCATTAACCTACTATCGGCAATATATTCAGGCGATGGAGGACGGACAGGACAGAGAGAAAGAAACTCTGGAGTGGAAGACACAGTTTGACAGACAACATAGTAATTATGGGTTTTCCATCAAACCGCTTTATGATACAAAATATCCGGAATTGAAAAACTTTGAGGTGAAGACACCGATTTATTCGAACACAAGTACCCATACCGTTTCTGTGGTGGCAGAAGAACAGGCGATTTCCGGCAAGATTGACTGGAAGAGTATTGTGGATGAATGGAAAAATATGTCCGAAGAACAGCTGATGGCACTGGAAGACAGGGGTAGTTTTTACGATTCCGTTGAATGTATTTACAGACAGGAATCCATATATCGTTCAGAATCCGTATATGAGGAAGCAGATGGCTATATTCCGGCGGATGTTATAGTTTGGTATGGAAGCTGGGATAATATCCGGGCGGAAAATTTTGTTCTGGAGGTATATCAGTATAGTTATTATGCCACAGAGATGATCGATGAATTTGCGCCGATTCTTCGTTTGGACGGAACCAATCTGTATTACAGTCTGGCGCAGGACCCGGATTGGAAAACCATCTATGATAAATTTATTTCAAAAGCCGCAAAGAAAAAACCGCTTGGACAGGTGACGTTTGTGACCGGAGAATATGATGCAAAGACACAGAAGGTTACGATGTATCTTCGCCCCGGATATTCCCTGGACGTCGAGTTGACTTCGAAGGTTGCATCAGAGTTTACGGCACATGATGCGTTTTATGAATCGGTTTTCTTAGATTATATAGATTCTATCATTATCTATGCGCGTCCGGCATTGATCATCTCATTGGTTTTGTGTCTGGTTTTGGGAATCTATCTAATTTGGAGTGCAGGTTATCGGAAGAATCAGGACAAAGCGACCCTGAATTGGTATGACAGGATACCGTTGGATATTCATGCATCTGTACTTATCATATGTATGACCATTACATTTGAATTTCTGGACTATTACGAGGGCATGTCTACATGGTTATTCCTGGGCTTTTGGGGTGCCTGCTGTGCATTGCTCGTTCCTCCGTTTGTGATGACAATTGTTACAAGATTTCGTGTAGAGGAGTTTGGGCTGTTTCGAAATACCGTATGTTATAAGCTATGGATTTGGACTTGGAAATTAGTGAAAATATGTTTTGCTTTTTGTTGGAAGGCTGTAAAGCGGCTTTGGAACAAAACATGTGAGACCGCAAAGCTCCTGCAAAAAAATGTCAATCTGTATTGGAAGTGGCTCGGTGTATGGACGATACTTGCTTTCGTTGAAGGTCTGATGGTTGCAAGCGATGCCAATGGAGCTGCTATATTCCTTGGATTTGTCATATTTGTGGGAATCTCGGTTTATCTGGTGCGTGTGATTGTCGGGCTCGAGCGGCTTCGCAAGGGGGCAAAGAAGATTGCAGCCGGCGATATGAATTATCAGATTGATACATCCGGGATGCCGCAGGCTTTCGTGGAGCACGCGGAAAATCTTAACAGTATTCAAAATGCAATTGCGATTGCGTTAGAAGAGCGCATGAAAAGTGAGCGCATGAAGACAGAGCTGATTACCAATGTGTCCCATGATATTAAAACCCCGCTTACCTCGATTATCAGTTATGTGGATCTTCTGTCGAAGGAACAGCCGGTGACTGCGGTACAGCAGGAGTATATTGATGTGCTGGTTCGGCAAAGCGCGAGACTCAAGAAACTGATTGAAGACCTGATCGAAGCATCCAAGGCATCCAGTGGGAATCTGGAGGTAAATCTGACGAAAATCGATGTGGAAACAATCGTCAATCAGGCAGTCGGAGAATTTGAACGCAAGCTCTCAGACAAGAATCTGAAGTTGGTAGTCAATCAGCGATTACAGGATAGCTATGCAATTGCAGATGGAAGATATCTGTGGAGGATTCTGGAAAATCTGCTTGGAAATGTTGTCAAATATGCACAGCCTGGCAGCCGTGTGTATATTGATATGCAGGAGAACAAGGAAGAATCTGCAATGCTGGAGATTGTAGTGAAGAATATTTCTGCACAGGAATTGAATCTTTCCGGTGAAGAATTGATGGAGAGATTTGTGCGAGGTGATGCTTCGAGAAATACGGAAGGAAGCGGACTTGGACTGTCAATTGCCAATAGTCTGGCACGGCTTCAAAAAGGGAAAATGCAAATTGTAGTTGACGGCGATTTGTTTAAGGTTGTATTATCTCTTGTGAAGGCCTGACATAAATTTGGAATATAATGAGAATAATAAAAGGAGCAGGCGGATTGTCTGCTCCTTTTTCATGATTGAAAGGAGACTGTAGATGGATATATTTGGACTTTTGTCCATGATTGGTGGATTGTCTTTGTTTTTGTATGGAATGCATGTCATGGGAGATGCGTTGGCAAAGATGTCCGGTGGAAAGCTTGAGAAGATTCTGGAGAAGCTCACAAGCAAACGAATTATGGCGGTGTTGCTTGGAGCAGGTGTAACGGCGGTTATACAGTCGTCTTCAGCAACGACGGTTATGGTTGTCGGATTCGTAAATTCAGGAATCATGAAATTGAATCAGGCGGTCGGAATCATCATGGGTGCCAATGTCGGTACAACCGTTACCTCATGGCTTCTGAGTCTGACCGGAATTGAGGGCGACAATTTATTTCTCACGTTGTTAAAGCCATCTTCCTTTACACCGGTGCTGGCCTTGATCGGTGTTATTCTGCTGGTTTTCTGTAAGAGTGAGAAGAAACACAATATCGGAACGATTCTGCTTGGATTTGCAGTGTTGATGTTTGGTATGGAATCCATGAGTGATGCGGTGGCTCCGCTTGCGGATGTGCCGGAGTTTACGAATATTCTGACCATGTTCAAGAATCCGTTATTGGGTATGCTGGCAGGTTTGGTACTTACGGCAGTGATTCAGTCTTCTTCTGCATCCGTCGGTATTTTGCAGGCACTTTGCACTACGGGAGCAATTCATTATTCCAATGCGATTCCTATTATCATGGGTCAGAACATCGGAACCTGTATTACCGCGGCAATTTCTTCTGCCGGAGCCAGCAAGGATGCCAAGCGTGCAGCAGCGGTTCATTTCTTCTTCAATGTAATCGGTACGGTTATTTTTATGGTTGTTTTTTATGCGCTGAACATGGTGGTTCATTTTGCCTTTTTGGAGGATGTTGCAAGTCCGGCAGGAATTGCGGTGGTGCATTCTGTGTTTAATATCAGTGCGACGATTATCCTCTTCCCGATGGCGAATGTGCTTGAAAAGCTGGCAACTGCCGTGATTCCGGACAAGGCTGAAGCTATTGAGGAACAAGATCATGTCCTGCAGCTTTTGGATCCGATTTTCCTTGATAACCCGGGCTTTGCTTTGATGCAGAGTAAGAAGGTTGCGATTGAGATGGCGCGTATTTCGAGAGAGGCAGTCTTGGAGTCGGTTTCTCTGATCGGTGATTACGATGAGGCAAGAGCCGGGCATATTCGAAGTGTGGAGGCGTTGGTCGATCAATACGAGGATGAACTGAGCAACTACCTTTTGCGTCTGAGTGCAAAGGATTTGTCGAAAAATGACAGTTACACATTATCCTTGTTGCTGCACAGTATCGGAGATTTGGAACGTATTTCGGATCTGGCGGTGGATATCCTACTCGGTATCGAGCAGATGAAGGAAAAGGATATGAAGTTCTCCAAAAAGGCTACGGAGGAGCTTGATATCTATACGGAGGCGTTGCAGGAAATTTTGTCAATCACAGTTACGGCCTTTGAAGATGGCGATCGTGAGAAGGCACAGCTGATTCAACCGCTGGAAGAACTTATGGATGACATGAATAAAGAATTGAAGAAACGTCACGTCAAGAGACTGCGAAAAGGAAAGTGTACGATTGAGCTTGGACTTAGTTTGTCGGATATCACAGATACGTATGAGCGAATTTCCGATCATTGTTCCAATGTTGCCGGCAATCTGATTCAGATTGATGAGGATGAGTTGGGCGCACACAGCTATCGTCAGGAGGTCAAGGAACAGGAAAGTATCTGGTATGAGAAACAGTATGAAAGATTTGCAGAGAAGTATACTTTGCCGTAAAATAGTAAATGTGACTCGATCTTTGCATCTCGATATGCAAGACGTTGGGAAAAAGTTTAGATGATTTATTTTGGGAGGAAGAAATATGAAGCTTGAATTAAAAGAAATTCATAAGAGTTTCGAAGACAAAGAGATTCTGCATGGAATCAATTTTCAGGTAGAAAGCGGTCGTGCACTCGGCTTACTTGGCCGAAATGGTGCAGGTAAGACCACAACCATCCGTATCATTATGGATGTCTTCCGTGCAAATTCCGGAGAGATTTTGCTGGATGGACAGAAGTTTAAACCAAAGGCAAGCCAGGTGGGATATTTGCCGGAGGAAAGAGGGTTGTATCCAAAGAAGAAGGTACGCGAGCAGATGATCTATCTGGCAATGCTTCGCGGTATGAACAAAAAACAGGCGGCGCAGAGTACCGAAAAATGGTTGAAGGAATTACAGGTATACGAATACATTGACAGAAAGCTTGAGACTTTATCAAAGGGTAATCAACAGAAGGTACAGCTTGCAGCGACCTTGGTTGGAGAACCGGAAATTGTCATTTTGGATGAGCCGTTTTCCGGACTGGATCCCGTCAATGCACAGGTTTTGAAGGATGTTATTTCGATGCTGATTCAGGAGGGAAGAATTGTCATCTTCTCGAGTCACCAGATGAGCTATGTAGAAGAGTTCTGTGAGGATATCGTCATCATCAATCATGGTGATGTGGTATTGTCCGGACATCTGGATGATATTAAGTCAGATTATGGAAAAGGCAGAAAGACGCTTTCGGCAGAAAATATGGATGTGAATGCACTTGCAAAGCTTTGTGAGGAAAAGCTTGCCGGAAAGGCAACAGTACATAATGTGACGAAGAAATATGTGGTACTTGAACTTGCAGAGAATGTATCACAGTGGGATGTGTTAGAGCTTTGTAAGCAAAATGGAATCGAAATTAAGCATTTTGGAGCATATGAGCCATCGCTCAATGATATTTTTGTTTCCCGTGTGGGAGAGGAAGTTGTTGAGGAAGAAGATAAGACCGAGACGACGGATGAAGCCGGAAAGGATGGTGAGTAGGTATGAAGCAGTTTTTGACAATCTTAAAATTTGAATTAGACAATTATTTTAAATCAAAATCCTATATCATTTCCACCATTTTGATTGCTGTTTTGGCAGCGGGCATTATGTTTGTGCCTCGTGTGAAAGAGAGCTTTTCGTCAGATAAGAAAGAGACAGAGAGTAACCAGGAAGAAATGGATCAGGATGAGATAGAAGAAAATACCATTCTCATTTATGACAAGACCGGTTTGGTGGTTGCAGATGAAGTAAAGACATTCTTTACTGACAAGATTATCACTATGACAAACAGCGAGGAAGAGATTGAAGAAGCAATTAAAAACGAAAAAGCAAATGCCGGATTTGTTGTAACAAGCATTGATGCTTATGATTATTATGTTCTGAATAAGGGTATGTTTGATGAGAATGAGGCTGCATTCAATGAATACATGGCATTGCTTGTAAAGGTGGATTACTGCCAGAGTCACGATTTGGATTTGGATGAATTTATGGAGGCCAGCTACAAGGAAATTCAGGTCAATGAAAAAATCCTTGGTAAGGACAGCGCAGAGAATTATTGGTATTGCTACATCCTTGTTATCTTGATTTTCATGTTGATTATCATGTATGGTATGTCAATTGCATCTTCCGTCACAAACGAGAAGAGCAACCGTTCCATCGAGATTTTGGTTACAAGTACCGATTCCACAGCGTTGTTGTTTGGTAAGGTGTTTGCGGGTGCCATTGCAACGGTCTTCCAGGTAGGCTTGATTGCAGGTGCGTTACTTGGTTCTTACCAGTACAATAAGGATTTTTGGAATATTGATATCGGCGCATTCTTAGATATTCCGACAGAAGTATTGATAACATTTGCAATCTTTGGAATCGGCGGTTTCCTGTTCTATGCATTTATGTATGGTGCACTGGGTGCCCTCGTTTCGAAAATCGAGGATTTGAACAAATCAGCCGGAACTGCACAGATGTTGATTATGATTGTGTACTTTGTAGTATTGCTTCAGTTGACCAATATTGACGGTGTAGCCATGAAGGTTTGTTCGTTCCTGCCGTTTAGTTCCTACAGTGCGATGTTTGCGCGTGTAGGTATGGGAAGTGTAGAGATGTGGGAGATTGTGGTATCTGCCGTTATCCTGTATGTATCAGTCGTGATTATGGGCTTTATCGGAGGAAAGATTTTCCGCAGTTCCACACTTCGATATGGTAATCCGATTAAGCTTAGTACAGCGCTTAAGAATTTAAAGAATAAAGAATAAACACTATAGAACCATAAAATGGACGGAGTGGATTAAATCCAGGCTCCGTCCATTTTTATGATTTCACCGGTCATATAGGCAGGCATATGAAGTACATTTTGGATGCAGGCTGCGGCTTCCTCTGCCTCGGCCATACGCCCAATCGAAATTTCATCACAAAGCATCCTTTTTTCTTCTGCGGATAGATGTTCGTTCATGGCAGTGTCGACAGCGCCAAATGCAATCGCATTTACCTGGATATTGCTAGGTGCAAGTTCCTTTGCCAGTGCCTGCGTAAAGCTGTTGATGGCACCTTTGGTTGCGCAGTAGGCAACCTCACAGGCAGCTCCCGTCAATCCCCAGACGGAGGAGATATTGATGATTTTTCCGGATTGTCTGCGAAGCATATAAGGAATGGCTGCATGACAGGTGTTGAAATAACCGTCTACATTTACGGCGAAGATTTGACGGAATTGTTCCGGTGTCATATCCTGCAACAAACCGACATAAGACTGTCCGGCATTATTTATGATTGTGTCAATGCCGCCACCGATGTCCGCGAGCGCATCGACGCTTTGTTTTACGAAGTTATAGTTTGAAACATCGCCCGTGAAGGTACAGATTCGACAGCTTGATTGTATTTTCGGGTCTTGTGCAAGAAGATCAAGCTGTTCTTTGCTTCTTGCGATACAGCCGATGACGTCGTACTCGTTTGCCAAAAGACGGACGGTTTGTGCGCCGATTCCTCCGGATGCACCCGTAATTAACATGGTTTTCATAGTATAACCTCACTTCCTGTTTGAAGTATTTCAAGTAGATTATGCTATAAGTGGTTGAAAAAAACAATAACATTTGTTATACTAACCAAACGAAATGGAGGAATGAATCATGAGTAATGGAAGAAAGCAACAGACAGCTGCAGGCTTGTTTTTCTCGATGCTGTTGAGAGCAGGCGTAGTGATTATGGGTATTGCGATATTGGTATTTGGTTCATGGTTTGTATTACAGGCAGTAAAAGGTGCAAAGGGTGGAGCAAATGCTCCTGCAACCACCTTGAGTGATAATGCGTTGACCGATGCGGATGTAGATGAACTGTTGACTGTGGAAGTGACAGAGGAAGGCGAAGCAGCTGCCGAAGGCGGAGACGGTCAGAATGCAGAAGCGACAGATGTAAAGAATATGAAGATTTTGGTACTCAATAGTACAGATATCGCAGGATTGGCAGGTCGTTGGTGTGAAACTTTGAATGCAGATGGCTATGCAAATACCAATGCATCTGATTATTCAGAAGCACTTACAGACACAAAGATTGTCTCAAAGCATGAAGACGTTGGTGAAAATTTAAAGAGCTATTTTGCTTCCGCAACTTATGAGGTTGGTGAAGTAACGAGTGGAACTACGGAACCGGCAACAGAATATGATATTGTTATCATTATTGGCGCAAGCGACAGCAATCACTAATTGAATAATTTATGATAAATGCTTCATACTATGCGTATGGAGCATTTTTTATCTGATAAAAAAGAGAATATGGGTTATCCGGAGCTGATTCGTACGTATGTGATTTGTCTCGTCGGCACTCTGTTGATGGCAGTTGGAGTTGTGGTATATTTTGAGCCTTTGGGATTGGTGACAGGTGGTGTAACAGGGCTTGGAATTATCTTGGATTATGTATGGAATCTTCCCGTATGGCTGGTCAATTTGGCAGTGAATCTCCCTTTGTTTGTGATAGGATATCGAAGTCTGGGACGACATTTTTTTATCCGCTCTTTATTTTGCACCATTGCACTTACTGTCTTTTTGGCTGTCATTCCTCCACTTCCGATATTGACGGGAGATTATCTGATTGATGCGTTATGTGGAGGCGTTTGGATGGGATTGGGATTGGGTTTGATTTTCTCACAAAACGCATCATCAGGTGGCGCAGATCTTCTCGCATCCATGCTGAATAAACGGTTTGCGCATGTATCTGTTCCGAAACTGCTTGCCATTGTGGATGGAATCATAATTATATCCGGAATCGGTGTGTTTTCTGTCCGAAATGGGATATATGCATTTTGGGTTTTATACCTTATAACCCGCATATCGGATGCAGTGATTGAGGGGCCGAATCGGGCAAAATTAATGTACATTATCACAGAAAAACACCAGCAGATTGAGGAATATATTACGAAAGAAGTGGGAAGAGGGGTCACTCGGATTCCTGCCAAAGGGGGATATACGCATGAGAGCAGACCGATGCTTTTGTGCACACTTTCAAAACAGGAACTGATTATCGTCAAGCAGAAATTATACAAAATCGACAAGAATGCGATCTGTTTTGTGGGTGATATTCGAGAGGCATATGGTGAAGGATTCACAAATTACAGCGGATAGAATTTGAGAATAATTATGCAAAGTGAATAAAAAAAACATTTCATATACAATTTACACAATATTTTTTCTTCTTCTTTGTTGAATAATAATATGGCATAAAAAAATGTTTTGATGTATCATTAGTACATCATTGAGCAGATGATTTTAGTCATGAAAAAATATATAACCCAAGGAGGAAGAAACAACAATGGCTAGTTTATCACTTAAGAATATTTACAAGATCTACCCAAATGGCTTCAATGCCGTTAAGGACTTCAACTTAGAGATCGAGGATAAGGAGTTTATCATTTTCGTAGGACCATCTGGTTGTGGTAAGTCTACAACCCTTCGTATGATTGCAGGTCTTGAAGACATCAGTTCAGGTGAGCTGTGGATTGGCGATAAGCTTTGTAATGACGTTGAGCCAAAGGATAGAGATATCGCGATGGTTTTCCAGAACTACGCTTTGTATCCACATATGTCAGTTTATGATAACATGGCATTTGGTTTGAAGCTCAGAAAGGTTCCAAAGGAGAAGATTGACAAGCAGGTACATGAGGCTGCTAAGATCCTTGATATCGAGCACTTGCTTGACAGAAAGCCAAAGGCTTTGTCAGGTGGTCAGAGACAGCGTGTGGCTATGGGACGTGCTATCGTACGTGAGCCAAAGGTATTCCTTATGGACGAGCCACTTTCAAACTTGGATGCAAAGTTGCGTGTACAGATGCGTGTTGAGATCTCTAAGCTTCATCAGAGACTTCAGACAACCGTTATTTACGTAACACATGACCAGACAGAGGCTATGACTCTTGGTACAAGAATCGTAGTTATGAAGGATGGTATTATCCAGCAGGTAGATACACCTCAGAACTTGTATGACAAGCCATGCAACCTCTTTGTTGCCGGATTCATGGGTATGCCACCAATGAACTTCATCGATTCTAAGGTTGTTAAGTCTGGTGCAGACGTATTACTTATGTTTGGTTCACACTCTATCAAGGTTCCGGATTCAAAGGCTCAGAAGCTTATTGCCGGTGACTTTGTTGATAAGGAAGTTGTACTTGGTATCCGTCCAGAGGATATTCATGATGAGCAGCTCTTCATCGAGTCTTCTCCAGAGAGCGTCATCGATGCAAGAATCAATATTTACGAAATGCTTGGTGCTGAAGTTTACTTGTACTTCACAATCGATCAGTTCGATATCACAGCAAGAGTAAATGCGCGTACAACAGCTAGACCTGGTGATACTGTACAGTTCGCATTTGACTTGAGCAAGATTCACATCTTCGATAAGGAGACAGAGGAGATTATCATTAACTAGTCTTATCTGATTGGGATAAATAGGGAAATGCTTTATGCATTTCCCTATTTTTTTGTTTTTTCTCTTTTTTTTTGTTGCCTTTTCGTGTAAAATGTATCTGGTAAACATCTGCAATTTTATTGACATAGAAAAAAGCAGATGTTACAATTGTGTTAAGAAATGTTACAAATTTATTTGTGCAAAAACGAAAAGGATATCGGGGGTGTATAAATGATATCAAATCAAATACTTCAAGATACGATTGAGGGAATCAAGACGATTACAAGAGCGGATTTGTGTGTAATGGACACAGAAGGAAAGGCGCTTGCATCTACCATTCGTGGAATGGAAGAATACGAGGATGCAGTGATTTCTTTTGCAGAATCACCTGCAGATAGTCAGTTGATTCATGGATTTCAGTTTTTCAAAGTATATGATGAAAATGAATTGGAATATGTCATCCTGGCAAAGGGAGAGGCCGAGGATGTTTATATGATTGGTAAGATTGCGGCATTCCAGATTCAGAGTCTGCTTGTTGCATATAAAGAGCGATTTGATAAGGATAATTTCATCAAGAACCTGTTGTTGGACAATTTGTTGCTGGTGGATATTTACAATCGTGCAAAGAAGCTTCATATCGAAACAGATGTAAAACGTATTGTATTTATTATTGAGACAAAGACAGAAAAGGATACGAATGCTTTGGAGACAGTTCGTACATTGTTCTCGAGCAAAACAAAAGACTTTATTACAGCAGTGGATGAGAAAAATATCATCCTTGTAAAAGAAGTAAAGCCAAGTGAAACCTATGAGGATATGCAGAAGACTGCAAAGGTGATTGTTGATATGCTCAATACAGAGGCAATGTCCTCCGTAAATGTTGCATATGGAACCATAGTCAATGAGATTAAGGAGGTTTCACGTTCTTATAAGGAAGCAAAGCTTGCGTTGGATGTAGGAAAGATTTTCTACAGCGACCGCAAGATTATTGCATATAGCAATTTGGGTATTGGAAGATTGATTTATCAGTTACCATTGCCACTTTGCAAGATGTTCATCAAGGAGATTTTTGATGGAAAATCCCCGGATGAATTTGATGAGGAAACTTTGACAACCATAAATAAGTTCTTTGAGAACAGCTTGAATGTATCTGAGACCTCCAGACAGCTGTATATACACCGTAATACCTTGGTATATCGTTTGGATAAGCTGCAAAAGAGCACGGGACTTGATCTTCGTGTGTTTGAGGATGCGATTACCTTCAAGATTGCACTGATGGTTGTGAAATATATGAAATATATGGAATCATTGGAATACTAATTTTTGGAGAATCAGTAATCGAATGAACGATTAGGAGATAAGATCATGTTAGAATTAAGTCATGTAAAAATGAGATATCCGGCCAGCAAAACATATGCGCTCAAGGATGTAAATCTCAAAATCGAGAAGGGCGAGTTTGTTTTTATCGTAGGTTCTTCCGGTTCCGGAAAGACAACGTTGATGAAATTGCTGCTCAAAGAATTGGAACCTACAGACGGAAAAATCAAGGTTGCAGGTGTGGATTATTCCAAGCTTAAGAGAAAGCAGATTCCGAAGATTCGTCGTAAGATTGGCGTTGTATTCCAGAATTTCCGCTTACTTAAGGATCGTACCGTATATGAAAATGTTGCTTTTGCGCAGCGCGTGATTGAGACGCCAAGTCGATTTATCCGTCGTCAGGTGCCGGCGATGCTGACATTGGTTGGACTTGCAGATAAGTATAAGTCCTATCCAAAGCAGTTGTCCGGTGGAGAACAGCAGAGAGTCGCACTTGCAAGAGCTTTGGTCAATAAGCCGGAGATTTTGCTTGCGGATGAGCCAACCGGAAATCTGGATCCAAAGAATTCATGGGAAATCATGCGTCTATTGGAGGATGTAAACAAGAAAGGTACAACGGTTGTTGTCGTAACGCATAACAAGGAAATTGTAAATATGATGAAGAAGCGTGTTGTTACTTTGAAGCACGGAGAAATCATCAGTGACGAACAAAAAGGTGGGTATATCGATGAGGATTAGTTCATTATTGTATAGTATCAGACAAGGTCTGAAAAATATTCGAAGAAATCTCTTGTTCTCGTTGGCATCCATCGGAACAATTGTTTCTTGTCTGTTTTTGTTTGGCATTTTCTATTGTGTGATTGTCAATTTCAAAACAGCGATGACGGATTTGGAGAATACAGTTACGATTTCTGTGTTCTTTGATGAGGGTATTACCGATGAAAATGTGGCCATGATTGGTGAGCAGATTCGACTGCGTAGCGAGGTAAACACTTTGGATTTTATCTCACCGGAAGAGGCGTGGGAGAAATTTGCAAAGAAAAATTATGATGATTATGAAGCAGCACTCGAAGCCTTTCAGGGAGATAATCCATTGAAGGATAGTGCTTCCTACAAGATCACTTTGAAGGATTTGTCGAATCAGGCAGAGTTTGTGCATTACCTTAAAGGGCTTGGTGGAGTTCGAAAGGTATTGAGCTCTGAAGTAACAGCAGATGGTGTGGCTGCATTAAATAGTGTGGTAAGCTATGCGTCAATCGGAATTGTTGTAATTTTGTTGTTGGTTTCTGTATTCTTGATTAGTAATACCATTATGATTGGTATTACAGTGCGTAAGGAAGAAATTGCGATTATGAAATTAATCGGTGCGACTAATTTCTTTGTACGTGCGCCATTTATTGTAGAAGGTGTAACCATTGGTTTGGTTGGTTCTTTGATTCCGTTAATTTTGGTTTATTACATGTATGATACGGTTGTGCAATATATCATTGGTCGTTTTGCCGTTGTACAAAACCTGTTTGCGTTCGTTCCGGTAAAGGAAATCTTCGTTGTATTGATTCCAGTATCGGCAGCTATAGGTATTGGCCTTGGATTGATTGGTAGTATATTGACAACAAGAAAGCATTTGAAGGTTTAGGTATCTTAGGGAGATTGGGATTCATCATCAAGGAGGAATGCATGATGAAGAAGAGAAAATTGTGTAAATGTATGGTTGCTTGTTTACTTGCAGTCAGTATGAGTATTACAGTAAATGCGACCAGCATTTCAGATTTAAAACAGCAAAAAGAGGAAAAAGAGAGCAAGAAAGAAGAGGCGGAAGCGGTATTAGGCCAGCTTCAGGCGGAACAAAGGTCAATTCTTGACGCCATCGAGAAGTTGGATGCGCAGGTCGCAAGCTACAATGAACAGATCACACAATTGCAGGAGGAACAAACGGAGCTCGAAGGTGATATCGAGATTCAAAAAGGTGAATTGGCGGTAGCAGAAGCAGAGGAAGATGCGCAGTATGAGGCTATGAAGCAGCGTATCAAATATGCTTATGAAAATGGTAATATTTCTTATCTGGATACTGTATTTTCGACTGCAGACATCTCGGATATTGTGAATCAGTCAGAATATGTAGACCAGATTTATACGTATGATTCTGAAATGCTCGATACATTGGTTGAGATTCGTAAGCGTGTTGCGGATAAGAAAAAGGAGCTTGAGGAGAATTTGGAAGAAGTGGAATCCATCAAGCTGGAAGTGTTAGACAACAAGGCCGCTGTTGAGGTTATGATAGAAGGTAAAGAGGTTCAGGTTCAAAATTACAAGAACTCTATTGACGATCAGGCGGCAGCTATTGCAGAAATTGAAGCAGATATCGCGGCAACCGATCAGCAGATTGCGGCTGCGGAAGCAGCATTCCGTGCACAGCTTGCAGCGATGAGTACGGCTCCGTCGGATGTGGTAGTCAATTACACAGGTGGCTCTTTGCAGTGGCCGGTTTCGAGTGGTGGATCTATTTCGTCTTATTTCGGTTTGCGTGAAAGTCCGGGAGGTATTGGTTCTACCAACCACAAGGGTCTTGATATTGCATGTCCAACCGGAACGCCGATTGTGGCATGTGAGGCAGGAACCGTTATCGCTGCTTCTTATTCAGGTTCTATGGGTAATTATGTGACGATTGCGCATAGCAGTGAATTGACTACGACTTATATGCACAATTCCAGCTTGTGTGTTGCGGTAGGACAAACAGTTAGTCGAGGAGAAGTCATTGCGCTTGCAGGTAGCACAGGAAATTCAACCGGACCACACTGCCATTTGGGTGTGCGTATTAACGGAAACTATGTGGATCCGTTACCTTATTTACAGTAAATCAGCAGGAGATGTTTAACGTGAGAAAATATAGCAAAAGAGTGTGTGCATGTATTCTGACAATGGCATTTGCTTTATTGACTATTGGTTGTCAGGAGGAAGATAAACGAGGAATCACAAATTCGTCCATTGATGTGCAGACCACGGCGGATGCGGACAAAGAAGAGACAACAGAGCCTGTAGTTGCTTCAGAACTATGGGAGGACGATGATGTCAATCGGAAGGTAAAGGAAATCAATGAACTGATTGACAACTATTTCTATTTTGATGTTGACAGAGAGGCACAGGAAGAAGCTTTGTACGATGGCATTATGGATGGGTTGGATGATCCGTATTCGGTATATTATACGCCGGAGGAGTATGCTGACCTTCAGGAGGATACTTCCGGAGAATATGTCGGAATCGGTGCTGTTGTGACGGAAAATGAGGATATGAATGTCATGATTGTCCGCCCGATTAAGGACAGTCCGGCAGAGGAGGTTGGTCTGCAGGCGGAGGATATCATCGTCGAAGTAGATGGAACCGCTATTACCGATCAGGAGCTTTCTGTGGTTGTGGATATGATTCGAGGAGAAGAAGGTACAACCGCGCATCTGAAGATTTATCGACAGGGTGAATCGGATTATCTGGAATTTGATGTTCCAAGAAGAGTCGTAGAAAATTATACGGTTAGCAGTGAGATGCTGGATGAACAGGTTGGGTATCTGGAGATTACACAGTTCAATGATAATACAGCCAAAGAGTTTATCGAGGCATTTGAAGAGTGTCAGGACAAGGGTGCACAGGCGATGATCATCGACCTGCGTGATAATCCGGGTGGATTGCTTACAAGTGTGGTTGAAATTTGCGACTACATTATGGACGATGGCATGATCGTTTATACGGAAGACAAAAATGGCAAAGTCATCGGTAAGTTTGAGGATACGGGAAAACACAGTGTGGATATTCCACTTGTTGTGTTGGTAAATGGTAATAGTGCGAGTGCGTCAGAGATTTTCTCCGGTGCGATGCAGGATACCGGAAAAGCAGAGATTGTCGGTACCACAACATTTGGAAAAGGAATTGTGCAGTCAGTCATTCCATTGGAGGATGGTTCTGCAGTAAAAATGACAATTGCGAAGTATTTTACTCCAAACGGAAATGATATTCATGAAAAAGGCATTGAGCCGGATGTGGTTGTGGAACTTCCGGATAAAAAGACTACAGCAGTAAATATTGAGCGCAAGGATGATACACAGTTACAGAAAGCGCAGGAAATTATAGCAGAAAAATTGAAGTAGTATCCAATTAAAATTCATTTATACATGAGGAGACAGATATGAAAAAGGAAATGATTTTGGTATTGGACTTTGGGGGGCAGTACAACCAGCTGATTGCAAGACGTGTACGTGAATGCAATGTGTATGCAGAGGTACATCCGTATACGATATCATTGGAGAACATTAAGGAAATGAATCCAAAGGGTATCATCTTTACAGGGGGACCAAACAACGTATGTGATGATGATGCACCTAGATATCAAAAGGAAATCTTCGAATTAGGCATTCCGATTCTGGGAATCTGTTATGGTTCACAGCTTATGGCATATATGTTGGATGGAGTGGTCGATACGGCTCCGGTCAGTGAATATGGCAGAACCGAAGTGGATGTGGATACATCAAGTGTTTTATTTGATGGCGTTTCGGATAAAACAATCTGCTGGATGAGCCACACCGTATATATTGCACAGGCACCGGAAGGCTTCAAGGTAATTGGTAAGACACCGGTTTGTCCGGTTGCAGCCATGGAATGTCCACAGAAGAAGCTGTATGCAGTACAGTTTCATCCTGAGGTTATGCACTCAGAAGAAGGTCAGAAGATGCTTGAAAACTTTGTATACAAGGTTTGCGAATGCTCCGGTGACTGGAAGATGGATTCCTTTGTAGAAACTGCGATTCAGGAGATTCGTGAAAAGGTTGGCGACGGCAAGGTGCTTTGTGCCCTTTCCGGTGGCGTGGATTCCTCTGTTGCCGCAGTTCTTCTATCAAAAGCAGTTGGTAAACAATTAACATGCGTATTTGTCGACCATGGTTTGTTGCGCAAAAACGAAGGCGATGAGGTAGAGGCTGTATTTGGTCCCAAAGGACAGTATGAGCTTAATTTCGTTCGTGTGAATGCGCAGGAACGTTATTATCAGAAATTAGCCGGTGTTACAGAACCGGAAGAAAAACGTAAGATTATCGGTGAGGAGTTTATCCGTATCTTTGAAGAAGAAGCAAAGAAGATTGGTGCTGTAGATTTTCTGGTGCAGGGAACGATTTATCCGGATGTGATCGAATCAGGACTGGGCAAGTCTGCAGTCATTAAGAGCCACCACAATGTAGGCGGCTTGCCGGATTGCGTAGATTTCAAGGAAATCATCGAGCCGCTTCGTCTCCTGTTCAAGGACGAGGTAAGAAAAGCCGGATTAGAGCTTGGAATCCCAGAGTATCTGGTATATAGACAGCCATTCCCGGGACCGGGACTTGGTGTCCGTATCGTCGGCGAAGTAACCGCAGAAAAGGTCCGCATGGTCCAGGATGCCGACTACATTTTCCGGGAGGAGATTGCAAATGCCGGCCTTGATAGAGGCTTAGGACAGTATTTTGCAGCACTTACAAACATGCGAAGTGTAGGTGTTATGGGTGACGAAAGAACCTATGACTATGCGGTTGCATTAAGAGCGGTCAACACCTCAGACTTCATGACCGCAGACTGTGCAGATATCCCATTTGAGGTACTGCAAAGAGTGATGACAAGAATCATCAATGAAGTCAAGGGGGTTAATCGAGTTATGTATGATTTGACGAGCAAACCACCTGGGACGATTGAGTTTGAGTAGAGAGAAAAGTCCGTAAACCGGCATAAACACTGGGTTTGTGAAATCTTCGTCAATAAAATGTCGCTATTTTTTGAGCATTATACAAAAAGCAATGAAGAACAGTCCGTCAGGGCTGTTCTTTTTCAGTCTTTTGGTCAGTTTCGTTTTGTACTTCCTCTTCAACATCCACCTTCCTCTCCTCCGGAACCAGCACACAGCCACATCATCACCCATTTTACAATCCCCCTTCATATATGCTATGATAGTACCGATTTTCCAACGAAAGAGGTGTCACATTTGTCAAAGGAAGCATA
>JBJENA010000007.1:0-1651 GCA_051879955.1 Wujia sp. | reverse complement strand
GCCCGGAATTGCAAGCATATCAAGACCTACGGAACATACACAGGTCATTGCTTCGAGCTTCTCGATGGTAAGGGCTCCTGCTTCTACAGCGTCGATCATTCTCTGGTCTTCGCTGACCGGGATAAAGGCTCCTGACAAACCACCAACATAAGAAGATGCCATAACACCACCCTTTTTCACCTGGTCGTTGAGCATAGCAAGTGCTGCAGTTGTTCCGGGTGCACCGGAAAATTCCAAACCGATTTCTTCTAAAATCTCTCCAACACTATCTCCAACAGCCGGAGTTGGTGCCAAAGACAAGTCGATGATTCCAAAAGGAACGCCCAGACGCTCGGAAGCTTCCTTTGCAACCAATTGTCCGACTCTGGTAATCTTAAATGCGGTCTTCTTGATTGTCTCACACAAAACCTCGAAGTTTTCCCCGCGAACTGTTTCAATCGCAGCCTTTACAACACCCGGACCACTGACACCGACATTGATGATACAATCAGCCTCTGTCACTCCGTGGAATGCACCTGCCATGAATGGGTTATCATCCGGCGCATTACAAAATACAACGAACTTTGCACAACCGATAGAATCCTCATCCTTTGTAAGTTCTGCAGTCTCTTTGATAATCTCACCAATTAGCTTTACAGCATCCATATTGATACCGGTCTTTGTAGAACCGGTATTTACCGAACTACAAACCTTACCGGTCTGAGAAAGTGCCTGAGGAATCGAACGAATCAAAAGCTCGTCAGCGGTTGTCATACTCTTTGATACCAGTGCAGAATATCCACCGATAAAGTTTACTCCCACAGCATCTGCAGCCTTATCCAAGGTCTTTGCAATCTCCACGAAATCTTCACTTGTCTTACATACAGACCCACCAACAAGTGCAATTGGTGTAACAGAAATTCTCTTGTGTACAATTGGAATACCATATTTTCTGGATATTTCTTCACCGGTTGAAACCAAATCCTTTGCCTGGGTTGTGATTTTCTTATAGATATTATCACAGGTATCCTGCAGGTTGGCTCCGACACAATCCAGCAAGCTGATTCCCATAGTAATTGTACGAACGTCCAGGTTCATATTGGAAATCATTGCATTTGTCTCTAATACTTCATTTATACTAATCATTGATACATCCTCCTCGTATTCTATGTATTGCCTACATCATCCAAATTAGATTCGATGCATCATATCAAAAATATCTTCCTTCTGAGCCTTAATCTGAACACCAAGCTCCTCACCAATCTTGTTTAACTCTTCTGCAATGCAATCATGGTCTTTGGAAGCATCCTCTGCATTGACTACCATCATCATATTGAAATATCCATCAACAATCGTCTGTGCAATATCCAAGATATTGATGTTGTTGTCTGCAAGGTAATTACATACCTTTGCGATAATACCAACTCTGTCCTTACCTACGACTGTAATAATTGTTTTTTTCATTCGAAATTCCTCCTAGAAATTTGTGCTATATTTTCAAACGCTTTTTGCGTTCATTTACAACTCCAGTAATCTGCCGGGGTTTGATCTGCTTGCAACTGCAAGGCCAAAATCCCTTACATCATTGGTAAACGGATTCCCGACAAGCTCCGCTTCTACAGCGGCATATGCAAGCTCCGGCATATTGTTTTCTTCGGATAGATGCCCAAGA
>JBJENA010000006.1:0-24356 GCA_051879955.1 Wujia sp. | reverse complement strand
TACCATGTCCAAGACCTACCTTACGTGTGTCTGCAACAGAACCCGGAATACAGAATGCCTGAAGACCTTCACCGATTGCAGCAGCAGCGTCAGCAGCTCTCTTGCAACCCTTCTTGATAGCGATTGCAGCACCTACAGTGTAAGCCCAGCAAGCGTTCTCGAAACAGATTGGCTGAATGCCCTTAATCTGATTGTATACGTCCAAACCAGCGTCTTTTGTAATCTTCTCTGCCTCTTCAATAGAAGCGATACCATAGCTATTCAAAACGCTGTTGATCTTATCAATTCTTCTTTCATATGATTCAAATAAAGCCATTTTTCGTTACCTCCTTCTATTATTTGGCAATTTCCTTGTCAGTTCTTGGGTCAATGATCTTAACTGCATCTGCAACACGACCATACTGTCCTACAGACTTCTCGTATGCTGTGTTAGGGTCATCACCCTTCTTGATGAAGTCAGTCATCTTACCAAGATTTACGAACTGGTATCCGATGATGAGGTCATCAGCATCCAAAGCGATACCTGTTACATAACCCTCTGCCATCTCGAGGTAACGAGGACCCTTCTTCAAAGTACCGTACATAGTACCAACCTGTGAACGAAGACCCTTACCAAGATCCTCAAGACCTGCTCCTACCGGAAGACCGTCCTCAGAGAATGCACTCTGTGTACGTCCGTAAACGATCTGAAGGAACAACTCTCTCATTGCTGTATTAATTGCATCACAAACAAGGTCTGTGTTCAATGCTTCCATAACAGTCAAACCCGGAAGAATCTCTGCAGACATAGCTGCTGAGTGTGTCATACCGGAACATCCGATTGTCTCAACCAATGCTTCCTGAATGATACCTTCCTTAACATTTAAAGTAAGCTTACAAGCACCCTGCTGTGGAGCACACCAGCCAATACCATGTGTGAGACCGGAAATATCCTTTACTTCTTTTGCCTGCACCCACTTTGCTTCCTCTGGAATTGGGGCACAACCATGATGTACGCCCTGTGCTACCGGGCACATGTTTTCAACTTCCTGTGAATAAATCATTTTGAGACTCCTTTCAATGAATAAAATTATCTTGTGTGTTCTCTTTTCACAACCGAACACCATCGATTACATTTTCTCACAAATCGACAAATTAGTCTATACTTTTTTTATTCTTTTGCTTTACCAAGCTTCTTAGATTCTTTCTTTTCTTCTACTGCTGTTTCAGGCTCATCTTCCTTTACAACAGCAGATCCGGCTTTTTCTACCTCTGCAATCGCGTTCTTGTGCATTGGAATACGGCAGTTCTTGTTGTTACCAAATTCTACGATGACGGTTGTGTCATCCGGAATTGCAATGATGGTTCCGTAAAATCCACCGGTTGTCATAATCGAATCTCCCGGCTCCATCGCACTGTGCAACTCGTCCATCTGCTTTCTCTGTTTCTTCTGTGGACGGATAAACAAGAGATACATCAATCCAACCATGATAACAATGTAAATAATCCAGAATGCTGCTCCACCTGCTTGAGGTGCCTGCTGTGTGTTTGCAGTTGTTGTCAATAAAGTTAACATGTTTTTTCCTCCTAATTTTCAGAAAAACCTTCCAGTTTTTTCTTCTTATACTCTGCAAAACGATGCTCTTCAATCGCCTCGCGAATCTCACTCATCATATTATTATAAAAGTACAAATTATGCAAGACGCAAAATCGCATGCCAAGCATTTCCTTTGCCTTCAATAAATGTCTGATATACGCTCTCGAATAAGACTTACATGCCGGACATCCACAGCCCTCTTCAATCGGCCGCTCATCGAGTTCATACTTTGCATTGAACAGATTGATTTTTCCATGATTGGTATACACATGTCCATGACGTCCATTTCTTGACGGATACACACAGTCAAAAAAATCAATGCCTCGTTCTACCGCCTCCAGAATATTGGCAGGCGTTCCGACACCCATCAGATACGTCGGCTTGTCCTGTGGAAGATATGGTACTGTAGCTTCAATCATACGGTACATCTGTTCATGTGTCTCACCAACTGCAAGTCCGCCGATGGCATATCCATCCAAATCCATATCTGCAATTTTCTTCGCATGCTCGATTCGAATATCTTCAAAGATACCGCCCTGGTTGATACCAAACAGCATCTGTTGCTTGTTAATCGTATCTTCCAATCCATTCAAACGATTCATTTCTACCTTACACCGCTGTAGCCAGCGTGTGGTACGGTCTACCGATGGCTGGATATAACTTCGCTGCGCAGTTGCAGGAGGACATTCATCAAAAGCCATTGCAATTGTCGATGCCAGATTGGATTGAATCTGCATACTTTCTTCCGGTCCCATAAAGATGATTCGTCCGTCCACATGAGAATGGAAGGTGACTCCCTCCTCCTTGATTTTGCGCAATCCTGCCAGCGAGAACACCTGAAATCCACCGGAATCCGTCAAAATCGGTTTATCCCATACCATGAATTTGTGCAGTCCACCAAGTTTTTTTACAATTTCATCCCCTGGTCTTACATGCAGATGATAGGTATTCGACAACTGTACCTGAGTACCAATCTCCTGCAAATCCTGCGTGGATACTGCACCCTTAATCGCCGCTGCTGTACCTACATTCATAAATACCGGCGTCTGTATCACACCATGAGGCGTGTGCAATTCTCCCCGTTTCGCACTACCGTCTTTGGTTATCAATTTGTACACTGTATGTTCACCTCATTCTTCCAAATCTTTGCACATTGTATCACACCCGCGAAAGATAGAAAAGCGGTTCTTGAAATATTCACATATTCCATATATAATCGAGCATAGAAATTTGACAAAGAACTTTTTACAATCAGGAGTACAACATGTTTCGAATCTGGGGCAAATTAATCAAAGACAATCGGCTTTTACGCGATCACACAGTCTGTATCGATGATCTCTCCATGACGCGCACAAAAAAGGTCTATGCGGCTTTGGATGAGCTTTGTTACACCTTTGACCTGGCAAAGCCTATGTGGTTAAAAGCAAACCAACAGGATTTTATCCGTCATGCAAGAACGCGCTTTACACAGGACAATTTCATAGAAAGCATCGACTTTGATTATCTGGATTTTCAAGTCATCGAAGAAGATTTTTAGCATAAGAAAAAGGGGTTTTTACAAACCCCTTTTTCACGTATCTTTATTCTTCTGATTCATCCTCTTCGAGATATTCCTGCACCATATCGGCTTCATCCTCGCTGATGATTCCCTCATCCACTGCTTCTTCCACTGTATACATTCCGGCAGCCTCTTCCGCAGTTTCCTCGGACTCTTCATCCGTTTCCTCAACTTCTTCCATCTCTTCTTCAGCTTCCTCTTCTTCTGATTCAACTGCTTCCTCTGTCTCATCTTCGGAATCGTCAAAATAGGAATCATAATCGGTATGATCTTCTGTTACAGGATTTTCAACGCTTGTCTCCTCAAGAATCTGATTCATCTCTTCTACATCTGCATTCTTCAAGCTTCCGATAATCTTTGCAATCTCACGAAGCTCATCGATAACACCATTTAACTCATTGAGGTTAGACTCACACAAATCTGCAGAAGATTGTGCATTTGCCGCGATTTCCTCACTGGCTGCCTGCTGATTTGCAAGACCGTCGATAATCGAGTTATTTGAAGCATCCAGATTTCCGGATAAACTGTCAAGCTGTTGCATGCCGTCACTGAGTTCATCTACGACCCCTGCAATGCTATGGAAGCTTCCATCTGCCGCCTCAATATATTTTGCCTGCTCTGATACCGCATTTACACTCTTACGTACCAATTCAGAGGTATGATTTGCAAGCTCTGTTACTCCGTTGAGCAATTCCTTGATATTGTCAATCGAGCTTCTGGTATCATCTGCCAATTTACGAATCTCATCTGCAACGACGGCGAATCCACGTCCCTGTTCTCCGGCACGTGCAGCCTCGATACTTGCATTCAAAGCCAAAAGGTTTGTCTGGCTGGAAATCTGATAAATAATCTGTGTGATTTCTTCTGCTGAAGCAATCTTCTCACACAATTCCTCGGAAACTCTTGTAACATCTTCATTTGCCACATTGATATCCTCTGACTTATCCTTGAGGTTTTCAATGATATCCAGACCATTCTTTACAGAATCAATCGCACGCTGTGTAGATTCTACTGTATTATCCTTTACATCAATCAGGTTATCAATAATTTCCTGAATCTGCTGCGTCATACTTGTTGATACTTCCATATTTTCTGCGGTGTCTGTGATTCCTGCAGAAATCGCATCAACGGATTTTGTAACCTCTGAGGTTGCAACCTGGAAATTATCAAGCTTGGACTGTAACTGCTCGATATGCGCATTTCCGTTGTCCACAACCTTTACCATGTTCTCTGTAATCTCTTCCTGATATGCAACATGGTATTCGATTTCCTGCTTATCTGTCTCCTGCTCGCGAAGAGTAATACTACATGCATAGTTAATACCAAATGTAAATACAACGGATAAGAGCAACACTTCAATCCATGGAATAGATGCCGCAAGTCCGAAGCTCACCATGTTCATAATCGTACCGATGATGATTCCCAGCATACAGGCACCACAGGTAACCTTGATATGTAATGGGTCCATGTATATGACACACATACCCATAGCGATAAAGACAGGCAAAAGCTGAATAACAGAATCCGAAATCAGTGCAGACGCTACCACCAGTTCCGAAAAGGTTGTAATCGTCAGATACTTCGTCAATATACTTCTATCGTTCTTAATCTGAAAGATTACATTTCCGACTGCAAATATTGCAAACAGCACCAGCAAAGGAATAAATCCTTTCTGTGTCTTTCGTTCTATAATCAAAATCAAAATCTTGACTACCGCGAACGCTGCCATAATCTTAACTGCTAAATCATTCTTTTTGGCTAATCTTGCACCATTCATCTAACTACCTCCGTAACGCACAAAGACTTTTGTCCTTTCCTTTTGTTGTAACTTCTGTAATCATTGCTTTGTTACACATATCTATCAAAAATTATAGCAAATAATAATTTGAAAGTCTATATATAATCACGTTTTTTTACTTGTAAGTTCGCACTAAAAATGGTATTTTATATTTCATTAAAATGTTTGTATATCAATCAAGGAGCTGCTATGTTTGAAATTCAATCTATTTCCAAATCATATGGAAAAAAAATAGTATTAGACAACATTTCTCTGTCGATTCCGCAAGGACAGGCCGTGGGGATACTCGGAGTGAATGGTTCCGGGAAATCCACCCTTCTTTCCTGCATCGCAAAGAAGTATTCGAATAGTCAGGACATGTCCATCGGCTATCTTCCTCAGGAAAATCCACTCTTTGATGAACTAAAGCCTGTTGATAATCTTCGGATGTGGACAAAAAAGAAAAAAAGGGAAATCTTAGATGCGTTAACCCGGGAACCTTTATGTCGTCTTGGCATTCAGGATTTTCTGGACGTTCCGGTTCGACATATGTCCGGCGGTATGAAAAAACGCCTGAGTCTTGCCTGCGCACTTTTGGATGCACCAAAGCTCTTACTCATGGACGAGCCATTGGCGGCGCTGGATCTTCCAGCAAAACAGGACATGTTTGCATTTATGCAAAATTATCTGCAGGCCGGTAACTCCATTTTAGTGGTCTCCCACGAGGAAGCCGTATTCCAGTTTTGCAATCAGGTCTATTTATTGAAAGATGCCTCTTTGATACCTACTTCAAAACAGTCCGCAGTTTCATATTCCCAGCTGCTTTCTCACAATTAAGAAGGTGATTGTATGAACACATTTCGTACTTTTCAAAATTATATACGCGTTTCTTTTAAGCGCCTGATGCATTATCTGCCACCGGCACTCCTAAGCGTACTACTCTTGTTGTTTCTCACATCGCAGATTACGACCTATCTGGCAAACCATCTCTACGAGGAACAGACCTTTGGAACTGTGAAGCTTGGCTATTATCTGCCCCCTTCGGAAGAAAACAGGATAAACAATAGCGCCATTTCCATGGTAGAAGAAATGCAGGCAATGAAGGAAACCATTGAGTTAATCAAGATTTCATCCATTGACGAAGGAAAAAAAATGCTGGAGCAAGGGGATATCCTATACCTGGTATTGATTCCGGAGCAATTTGTAAACGGCATTATGGACGGAACAAACACACCGCTTGAAATCATGGTTCACGACAATTCAAGCCTGCGTTCTTATATTACAAATGAACTCTTTATGTCATACGCAAGCTGTCTGGGAATTGCACAGGCCGGGCTTTATACTGCATATGACGTTATGCGTGCACACGAATATGAACCACAGAAAATCAGCACACAGGCAAAGTATGTTGATTTGCTCTATCTGGAACGGTTTTTAAACAAAGATGCCTACGAGTCACATAAAAGTGCTTTATCACAAAAAGGGATTTCGTTAATTGATCAATATCTGGCTTTCTCGGTAATGATTAGCCTTATGTTTATGACCATGGTGCTTATGCCACTGTTTCAGCAAATCAGTCCGGGTGTAAATAAATGTCTGCAATTACGTCGTTGCAACACTATGCATATCCTCATTTCGAATTTCCTGGTGATGTTCGTTGCACTTATAGCTACCTATATCCCATGTCATATAGTGGTATCCATCTATGCAAAACAGTTTCATGCAGATGGTTTTTTCCTTGTGCTTCCTGCACTGCTGCTTATGGCACTGTTTTTGGCAACGGTTGCAACATTGTCAAAAAATGCAATTTCCGCCAATATGACAATTCTGTTTACAACGTTGTTCTTTGCCTATATGGGCGGTGGACTTTTGCCAAACGCAATGCTGCCAAACATCGTTAAATCCATGAGCCACCTGCTTCCCGGATCTTTTATCCATCAATGCATGTGTCAGGCTCTCTTTTAGGAGGAAATACCATGAATCGTTTTTATGCATCATTCAAACGAATCTGTGCCAAACGCTTATATCTTGTGATGCTTTTGCTCTTGCTCGTTATGACGGTTTGTTATCAGCTGCTTCCGGAAAAAAGCCAGTCAACGGATATAAAGGTTGCTGTCTGCATCGACTCCGACAAACAGGAAGAACTATGGAATGAGCTGAATCATGCAACTACGCTTTACAGCTTTTATCCGGTTTCTTCTGAATCTGACGTTATATCTGATGTGCAAGCGCAAAAAGCAGAATGTGGTTTTTATGTTCCGGAGCATTTCTTTGACAGCTTCTGCGCCGGAGACACAAGCGAAAAAATCATTGCGTATACAACACCGAGCACCACGCTCTATGCGACGATAAATGAAACATTTTTCCACTATATCTTCAAGGTCGCAGCACCGGATATTCTGGTGGATACCTTGGGTGATCCTTCGATGGAAGAAGAACTTCGTGCACAGATTGAAAACTACATGAATGGGGACGAAGTGTTTCAAATGTCCAGTATCACAGAAGGGAATTTCCACTTTTCTGATATGACTTATCGTATTGACTTTCCAATTCGGGAATTCGCAGGATTGATGATTATCTTTTCTGCATTGCTTGGTTTATACCTTTACCAGAAAGATGCGGAAAGAGATATTTTCCTTGCTCTAACAAAAAAAGACCTTCTTGGCATAAAATGGTCAATGATTTTTGCAGCGATTTTACCTGCACTTTTCATTGGATGCATTGCTTGTCTTCTTACCTATGGATTGTCCGGTTTGTGGGGATGCCTGATTGTAACAGGAGTGAGTCTGTTACTTGCTCTTCTCTTATCCAAACTGGTTCGAAGCAGCAAACGACTCACAGTCCTGTTTCCATTACTATTGTTTCTAAGCATTTTATACTTCTTTGTAACCTATATCTTATAGATACAAAAAGGACGAGATTATCCAAAAATCTCGTCCTTTTTTTCTATCAATGCCCTCGCACCCGTTGCCTCTGTAATTTCATTTAAGATTCGGTCACACTCCGCAACCGGAATCTGTGTGACAAACCGAACCTGTTCCTCAAACACGGTATCCAGAATTTCTATGGCATTGGAATTGAGCAGATATTGCACCTTTCCCATATCCGTATAATTCGTGGTAATATCGGCTGGTATCAGACGCTGCATCTGTTTCAATTTACAATTTTCCAATGCAGCAAGCGTTGCCTGGGTATAGGCCCGAAGCAAACCACCTGTTCCAAGCAGGGTTCCTCCAAAATATCTTGTAACAACCACACAGATATTGTGAATTCCCTGATTCTGTATAATTTCCAGCATCGGTTTTCCTGCGGTTCCCTGCGGCTCTCCATCATCGGAAAAACGTAAAAGCGGCATATTCTCTCCAACGGAAAATGCAAAACAGTTATGTCTGGCATCGTAGTGTTTCTTTTTGATCTTTTCGATGAAGGCATAGGCTTCTTCTTCCGTTTCGACGGGTTGAATCTGCCCGATAAAACGGGACTTTTTCTCAATGATTTCGCCCTCGCCACCTTCGATTAACTTGATATAGCTTTCCATGCAGACCTCAACTTATTTCTTATCCAGCAATTTCTTTAACTCGTTCATAAATGTATCTGCATCCTTGAATTCACGATAAACTGATGCAAATCGAACATATGCCACCTGATCCAGATCCCGAATCTGATCCATAACAATCTCTCCGATTTTCTTGCTCTCAATTTCGCGAACCTCAAGATTGAAGATACGATTTTCGATTTCGTCTACACAACTTTCAATCTCGTCAACAGAAACCGGTCTCTTATGGCAGGAGCGTACCACACCGGATTCAATCTTCGCACGGTCATAAGTTTCTCTGTTTTTATCCTTCTTGATAACAATCAATGGTATCGTCTCTACCTTTTCATAGGTTGTAAAACGCTTTCCACACTCATCGCACTGTCTTCTTCGACGAATTGCTTCATTGTCATCCGCCGGTCTTGAGTCTATGACTCTGGTATTATCATCTCCGCAAAATGGACATTTCATCTATATTTCCTCCATGTTCTTCTTAGCGTTTTTCACATTTTCGAATCGGTTTTTGATCACAGGGATCTATATCTACCAATACGATGTCCGGTCCAACTCGTACAATATTACAAAACCGGATATAATACTCACTTCCCGTACAAAAACAGGAAAGCAATTTCCCGGGTCCCGGAACGATAATGGCAATCACCCTGCCATTTTCCATATCCAGCTCCAAATCGGCGATATACCCGAGTCTTTTGCAATCTTTACAGTTGATAACTTCCTTTTCCTTCAAATCCAAAAAGCGCATGGCTTACCTTCGCTTTTTGATTAGTATATGCAACATCCTATCGTTTGTCACCCATAAAGAACAGGGTCATGGTTCCCGGACCGGAATGTGCACCAATCGTCGGGCTGACCTCGCTCATAAATATCTTCTTTGGATGATACTTTTCTTCCACGATCTTTCGTACATATTCTGCATCCTCTGCACAATCTGCATGACAGATTACAACTGCTTCCTGTTTGTCTGCGTAGCTTCCTACACACTCATCCATGCCTGTCACAAGCTGATTGAGCGATTTTTTACGACCTCGTACCTTGGTTTCTGCAACCAAAAATCCCTCATCATCCACATGCAATACCGGTTTAAGCTGAATCATACTTCCGATTACCGCAGCTGCCTTGGAGATACGTCCGCCTCTTTGCAGATACACAAGATCCTCCACCGTAAATTTGTGGACGATATGCATCTTTATATCCTCCAACGCCATCATATTCTCTCTTGCGGACATGCCTTTTTCCTTGTTCGCAATCGCCCAATACAAAAGCAATCCCTGACCACCGCAGGCACACAGGGAATCAAACACACAGATATCCGCATCCGGATATTTTTCCTGCATCTCCTCCTGTACGATATATGCGTTGTTCAACGTGCTGCTGATTCCGGATGACAGACATGTAAATAAAATGTCTTTCCCCTGTGACAATACTGCCTCAAAATGCTCTGAAATATCGGTGATATTCGGTGCTGCAGTTTTTGTTACACTATTTTGACGCATACGGTCATAAAACTCTTTGGCAGACAACTCTTTGTCCTTGCCATATACTTCACCATCAATTTCATAGATGATTGGTATAATATCCACACCATGTTCTTTTGCAAAGCCCTTTGGCATATCATTGGTTGAATCCGTTATGATTACATATTCTCGACTCAAAATTCCCCTCCTACTGAATCACGATGGATTCTTATTTTATAATTTTTACCGGACACTTTTCCTTACAGGTGCCACATCCGGAACATTTTTCGGAATCCACAGATGCCAAATGGTTTTCCACGGTAATGGCACCTTCCGGACAATTTCTCTGGCACAAACCGCAACCGATACAACCGGTTGAACAAACTGCCTTCACATCCTTACCAAATTCCTTGGAGTTACACGCTACAACGGCACCTGTCTCATATGGAATCATCTCGATAATATGTCTCGGACACTCTGCCACACAGGCACCGCAGGCTTTACATTTTTCTTTGTCTACCACTGCAATTCCGTCTATGATGGAAATTGCATCAAACGGACAGGCTTTTTCACAGGAACCAAATCCTAAGCATCCATAGGCGCAACCCTTTGGTCCGCCTCCCGGCGCATTGGCCGCCAACTTGCAATCCTTTGGTCCTACATAGTCATAAGCATCTTTTGCCTTGGTACAATCGCCACCACAGCGTACAAATGCTACCTTTTTCACTGTGTTGACTTCTCCACCTACAATCTCTGCAATCTGCTTGGCAACTGCCTCACCACCTACCGGACAAGCATCTGCTTTTGCCTGTCCCTTTGCGATTGCCGCAGCAAGTCCATCACAACCCGGGTATCCACAACCTCCGCAGTTATTTCCCGGCAACACTTCACGGACCTTAATTTCTTTTTCATCTACCTTTACTTTGAATTTTTCACTGGCAAATCCCAATAAAATACCAGCCACAATTCCTACAACACCGACAACCAGTGCTGCATATACGATCGATATTCCCATCACAATTCCTCCTTAAATCAAACCATTTAATCCAAGGAAAGCAATGGCCATAAGTCCCGCTGTAATCAATACAATCGGTGCACCCTGAAAGCTTTCCGGTATATCGTTGTCTTCGATTTTCTCACGAAGTCCTGCCATAATAATGATTGCGATTGCAAATCCAACCGCAGAGAAGAATCCATTTACCACTGACATTGCGATACTCAACTCGCTTTGTACATTGGATAATGCAATACCAAGTACTGCACAGTTGGTTGTAATAAGCGGCAGGTACACACCCAATGCATCATACAGGGCAGGTACTGCCTTTTTCAAGAACATCTCTACAAACTGCACCAATGCAGCGATTACCAGAATAAACACAATCGTGCTCAGATAAGAAAGCTTCATTGGAACCAATACGAAATCATATATACAGCTTGTTACCGCAGAAGCAATGGTCATAACAAAGATAACCGCACCGCCCATACCGGCTGCTGTACTAACCTTCTTTGAAACACCTAAAAATGGACAGATACCCATAAATTGACTGAGGATAACGTTATTTACGAGGGCAGCTGATATTGCAAATAAAATCACGTTCATATGCTACGCCTCCTTTCCTGCTGTGTTCTTTGCGCCGGCACATGCTGTGTTGGCACAATTCACACAATCCGCAAGTCTGCAAACCTCCGGTTTTGCACCTGCCTTCTTTGCCTTCTTAATGGCTCTGTGATTCAAAAAAGCAATCAAAAATGCCAATACAAGAAATGCACCGGGTGCAGATACAAAGATACTTGCCGGCTGGATTGGTGCATTTGCACCAATTACTGTTATGCCAAATAAACTTCCTGCTCCCAAAAGCTCACGCACAATACCAATCGTTGTAAGTCCCACTGTAAATCCAAGTCCCATACCAATTCCATCAAAGATGGATGGAAGCACAGGATTTTTTGATGCATAGCTTTCCGCGCGTCCCAGGATAATACAGTTTACTACGATTAATGGAATGAAAATTCCCAAGCTGTCATTGAGGCTTGGAATAAATGCCTGCAATAAAAACTGCACAATGGTTACGAAGGAAGCTATGATTACGATATAGGCCGGAATACGTACCTTATCCGGAATCAGCTTTCGCAACAAAGAAATCATAAAATTACTCATAGTTAGGATTACCATTGTGGTAAGTCCCATACCCAGACCATTGATTGCGGATGTTGTTACCGCCAATGTCGGACACATTCCCAGCATCTGCACAAAGGTAGGATTCTCGGTAATAATTCCGTTTTTCAAACGTTCGATTATTTTTCCCATCTTAGATTCCTCCTATCTGCATGAAATATTTTACGATACACCGTGCCGCATTGACCGCTTTTGTCACAGCTGCGGTTGTAATCGTTGCACCTGAGATTGCATCAATCTCGTTGGCATTGACAGCCCCTGTCTTGGTATAATTAAATCCACTGACATCTTTTCCAACAAACTGTGACCAGAATTCCTCATTCTGCGCTTCCATACCAAGTCCGGCCGTCTCATTGATGCTCAAAAACGACATTCCTGTAATCACATAATTTGGATCCATACCAACGGCAATCTGGATATCTCCTCCGTAGCCTTCGGAGCAGGTAACCAATGCAATCAATCCATTTAACTCACCATTTTCATCTGCAGCCATACAAAAGTCATCCAGACGAACACCGGTATATCCCTTTTGTTCCAACGCGGACTGAGCTGCTTCTATCAAGGTATTATCATTTTCTACCAGGGATACAATCTTATTGAACTTTGGAAGAACCGCTGCGTACGCGTCGTTCTTCGCCTTTTCCTTTGCCTGTTCAATCGGCTCCTTCGTGATGCTGTAAACACTGCCCAAAGCTGCGCCCATCACCAAGGTGATACAGAAGATTGCAACAATTGCAAGTGCAATTCCCTTGCCATCCATCTTCTCTTTTGCCGGTTTTTCCGCTTCGTCTTTCTTTTCTTCTTTTTTGTTTGCCCGCGCTTCCTGTTTCTTTGCCTTTGCTTCCTTCTTCGCCTGCTTCTTATCCTTTATCTCTGCGCCTTCGCCAAAAGCCTTTGGAACCGTTGCCTTTTCAATCAGAGGAACCAAAAGGTTCATTAAGATAATGGAATAAGAAACCCCCTCTGTACTTGCGCCAAAGATTCGAAGCACAAAGGTCAATAATCCAAGTCCAATCGCGTAGATGACTTTACCTGCGGATGTAATCGGACTTGTTACGTAATCGGTTGCCATAAACCAGGCACCAAGCATCAGACCACCTCCACAAAGGTGCGCCAATGTAAAGGTTGCTACATCATATCCCTGTACTGCTGCATATCCTGCAATACAGGCTCCAAAGGTTCCGATATAGATAAGTGGAATCTTTGGACTGATTACCTTCTTGACAAGAAGATATACCGCACCAATCAACAATGCTACTGCAGAGGTCTCCCCAATGGTTCCTGCTGTATATCCCATAAACATATCATACAAATCAACCTGTCCCTGCGCCTTTAAGTTCATAAGTGGTGTTGCTGTCGATACCCCATCATATACAAAGGCTGTCATATAACGCGAATAGGACAATAACAGGAAGCACCGTGCTCCAAGCGCCGGATTCATAAAGTTCTGTCCCAATCCACCAAAGAGCTGCTTTACGATGATAATCGCAAATGCGGATCCCAACACTGCCATCCAGATTGGAAGCTCCGGTGGGAGATTCAGTGCCAAAAGCAAGCCTGTGACTACCGCTGAAAAATCACCGACTGTCACTTTCTTACCCATGCACTTTTGATAGATGGCCTCAAAGGCCACACAGCTTAGGATACAAGCTGCTACCAGCAATGCTGCATGCACACCAAACAAATAAATACCAAATGCAGTTGCCGGCACCAACGCTACAATAACATCAAACATAATATCTGATGTTGAGGTATGGCTTCGAACATGTGGCGAAGCGGATACCTTTAATTTCAATGTCTGTTCTGTCTGTTCCACTACGCTCACCTCCTATTTCTTACGATTGGCAAGAATCTGTTTTCTGGTTCCTGCAATCGTCTGTGTCAAATGTCGCTTTGCCGGACACACATAAGAACAGCATCCGCACTCACAACATTCCATTCCGTTTTGCTCTACAAATTCATCTAATTTTCCCAGATTAGCAAGTCGCGCAAGTTTATTTGGCATGACCCGTCCCGGACACACCTGTACACAACGACCGCAACGGATACAGTTGCTTGGCTCATTTTGTGCTACCTCATCCACACTCATACACAGGATGGCTGAGGATGATTTTGTAAGTGGAATATCCAGGTCATAAATCGCTTTTCCCATCATCGGACCACCGGAAACAATCTTCTCCGGCTCCTTTGCAAAGCCACCTGCTGCCTCCACCAATTCTCTCGTATTCGTTCCGATACGCACAAGGAAATTGCCCGGATTGGCTATCGCATCACCGGTAACCGTTATCAGTCTGTCAATCAATGGTTTTCCTTCTCTTACCGCTTCGCAAATCGCATATACTGTATCGACATTATGTACGATACAGCCTGCATCCGCCGGAAGCATCTTGCTGTTGATATAGCGACCCGTATTGGCGTAAATGAGCTGACGCTCTGCTCCTTCCGGATACTTTGTCTTCATGGAATGAACCTCGATATCCGTCGCACCGGAAAGCTTCTCACGCAAAAGCTTAATTGCCTTTGGTTTGTTGTCCTCCACTGCAATGATACCTTTCGCTCCATCAAAAATGGAAAGTGCAATCCGAAGACCCTCAATCACCTTATCTGCCTCATCCATAATTCTGCGATAATCCGATGTCAGATATGGCTCACACTCTGATGCATTTACAATGATATAATCGATTTCATCTGCATTTTTCGGCATCAACTTGACATTGGTCGGAAATCCGGCTCCACCCATACCGACAACACCTGCCTTGGCAATCGCGTCTAAAACCTCATCCTTTGTCAGCTGTTCTATCGGCTTATCATTGCCTACGTATTCGATTGTTTCATATTGCTGATCATTCTCGATGACAATCGAGTTTACTTTAGAACCGGATGCTGTCAATCTTGGTTCAATCGTCTTGACAACTCCGGATACAGAAGCATGAATATTCGCTGATACGAATCCACCTGCCTGTGCAATCAGCTGTCCGACTAAAACACGGTCACCTTTTTTTACAACCGCTGTTGCCGGTGCTCCAATATGCTGGCTCAGTGGATATACCATATCTCCTTTTGGGATGTATTCGACTACATCCTTATCCTCTGTGAGTTCTTTTCCCTCATAGGGATGAATACCACCTTTAAATGTTAATTTCATGTCAAAAACCCCTTTATTCGATAACTGAAAGCTACCCATATATTTTAATACATCCCAAGGTTTTTTACAATTGTATACAAACTAAAATTTGATATTTTTTACGAAATAAACAGTCAAAAATCCAATGACACATCCGGCAATCGTTCCAGATATTCCAAGTACAACTAAATAATAGAAAATATTTGCATTTTCTAACATGATTGCCGCGACCAGAAGTTGTCCCACATTGTGAAAGACTCCTCCGAGTACACTGATTCCGACAATTCCAAATATGCGCATTTTTTTTGCAATTGCCATTACAAACAAACTGCAAAAAGCTCCCGCAAGACTGTAGACAATCACCAACAGATTTCCAAACAGGATACCGGATAGCAAAATTCTTGTCACACTGATTCCTGCGGCAAACCGAATCCCTTTTTTCTCGAAGGCAAGCATGGTAACCAGATTCGCAAGCCCGAGCTTCACGCCCGGTGCAACCGCCATTACAGGCACAAGACTTTCCAGATAAGAAAGCACCATTGCAAGTGCAACCAAAATCCCCTGCAATGCAATCTGAGAATTCCTGCTTGAAGAACCTACATATATTTGCTTTTTCTTGTCCTGTTGTTTTTCACTCATCTCTTATCTCCACCACCAACTTGTGTGGCAGACAAATGATTGTCTGACCGGCTTTTGAAATTGGTTGATATTTTTCACAGATCTTATCCGGACAGTTTGCTTCCTCCACAAAAACCATACGATTTTCTACAACCACAGTATTTGTATATGCTTCCTGTCCTTCAAACCTAACCACATACCTTATCTCCTCATCCAGAGGCAATACCTTGACCAATTGTCCATCCACCATAACATGCGCACAGGCACCATCCTTTCGGACAATGCCTATCCACACCAAGCTTACGATTGCCACAATCAGCAATCCTGCTATCAATACCAAATCTGTTTTCTTAATTGTCTGATTTGTTTCTTTCTCCATCTAAGAAATCGCTTCCTTCATAGACCTTACATATTCTGCTACAGGTTGTACGGCATCTCTTCCGTGTTGCGCAATAATTTTTACAATCGCACTACCTACAATCACTCCATCCGCACACTGTGCCATCTTCTTCGCCTGCTCCGGCGTCGAGATACCAAATCCGATTGCACAAGGAATTTCCTTGGTCTGTTTTACCAAATCAACCATACTTGCGACGTCTGTGGTAATACTGGTTCTCATCCCTGTCACGCCCAAGGAAGAAACACAATACACAAATCCCTTCGCATCTTTTGCAATCATCTTGATTCTATCATGACTGGTCGGTGCAATCAAGGATACAAGCTCGAGTCCATGTGCCTGACACACACCATCAAATTCGTCTTTTTCCTCATAAGGAATATCCGGCAAAATCAATCCATCGATACCGACTTCCTCACAAATGGATATAAACTTCTCCGTACCATAGGAATATACCACATTCGCATAGGTCATAAATACCATCGGAATCTTCACGCGTTTGCGCAATCTGCGCACCAAATCAAACACCTTATCCGTTGTCACATGATCCACTCCGGTGAGTGCACGAAGATTTGCCTCCTGTATCACCGGACCTTCCGCAGTTGGATCCGAAAACGGGATACCAAGCTCAATCAAATCAGCCCCGGCTTCTTCCATCGCATATACGATTTTTTCTGTCGTCTCCAAATCCGGATCTCCACATGTTATAAATGGTATAAATGCTTTTCCATGTCCAAAAGCTTCTGCAATCCTACTCATGTAAATCCTCCCCTCTGTAGCGCGCAATCGCTGCCACGTCCTTATCTCCTCGTCCTGATATATTGATGACAATACTTTGATCCTTTCGCATCGTTGGTGCAAGCTTCATCGCATAAGCAACGGCATGAGCACTTTCAATTGCAGGAATAATGCCCTCTATTTTTGACAAATATTCAAACGCATCCACAGCCTCATCATCGGTAATTGCCACGTATTGTGCTCTTCCAATATCATGCAGATACGCATGCTCCGGTCCAATTCCCGGATAATCTAACCCTGCTGAGATGGAATAAACCGGTGCAATCTGTCCAAACTCATCCTGGCAAAAATATGACTTCATACCATGGAAGATTCCCAGTCGTCCTGTATTGAGTGTTGCAGCAGTCTCAAAGGTATCAATGCCTCTACCTGCTGCCTCGCAACCAATCAGCTGTACCTCCTTGTTATCAATAAAATGATAAAAAGCACCGATTGCATTGCTTCCTCCACCGACGCAGGCAATCACTGCATCCGGCAAACGTCCTTCTTTCTCCAACATCTGCTGCTTGATTTCCCGGCTGATGACAGACTGAAAATCACGGACAATCGTCGGAAATGGATATGGTCCCATCACGGAACCCAGCACATAATGCGTATCATCCATGCGGCTCGTCCACTCCCGAAATGTTTCTGACACTGCATCCTTCAGGGTTGCTGTTCCGGATTCGACTGCATGCACCTTTGCACCCAAAAGCTTCATACGATACACATTGAGTGCCTGTCGGATGGTATCCTCTTTACCCATAAAGATTTCACATTCCATCCCCATCATAGCAGCAACCGTTGCGGTTGCCACTCCATGCTGTCCGGCACCGGTTTCCGCTATCACGCGAGTTTTTCCCATTCGCTTTGCAAGAAGCATCTGACCGATTACATTGTTGATCTTATGAGAACCTGTATGATTCAAATCCTCTCGCTTTAGATAAATCTTTGCACCACCAAGGTCCTGTGTCATACGCTCCGCAAAATACAGCCTGCTTGGTCTGCCTGCATATTCATTGTAAAGTTCGGTCAACTCCCGATTAAACTCCGGATCATCCTTATACTTCAAATAGGTTTCCTCTAACTCATTCACTGCATTCATGATGGTTTCCGGTACATACTGCCCACCATGAACTCCAAAACGTCCCTTTGACATATCTTATCCTCCTAATGTTCTAATTTCTGATAATTAGCATTTAATATAGCGTACCACTTCTATCATTTTATCCTTATCCTTATATCCATCTGTTTCGATACCGGAACTGATATCGAGTCCAAAGCTTTGGATGGATTTTGCTTCCTCAAGATTTTCGAGTTGCAGGCCACCAGCAAGGAAGTATGGTTTTCCAAACAGACATCCTTCCTGTGAATTAGCATCCAAGCTTTTTGCCTGTTCAATCAGCTTCCAGTCAAATTGTTTGCCTGTTCCTCCGGGGAGTCCTTTTACTGCTGTATCAAGAAGCAGATATTGCACATCGAGCTTTGCCGCATCCGCAATTTGCTGTGCATTTTCTACTCGGACGGCTTTCATGAGTGGCACTTGTATGAGGCTACGCAACTTTTCTATGTATTGCGCATCTTCCTTTCCGTGCAACTGCACAAGCTCGATGCATCCGGATTTTACAATTTCTGCGATTTGCTCTACCGGTGCATCAACGAATACACCGACACATTTGATATCAGGTTCCACCAACTCTCGAAATCGTATTGCCTGTTGTTTTGTAATCTTTCTTCTCGTATCTGCAAATATAAATCCTACATAATCCGGTTTTGCAAGATTGGCATATTCAATATCGCATTCTCGCATCATACCACATAATTTTATATTTGGAATCAACGTCCTCTCAACTCCTTTAAAGCAGCCTGTCGATTCGGACTGCGCATCAATGTTTCTCCGATTAACACAGCATCCGTTCCATTTTCCTCCAATCGAAGAATATCCTCTCTGGTACGGATACCACTTTCTGATACAAATGCAACATCCGCCGGAACCATAGCACGATACCTTGCAGAATTGTTGATATCAACCCGGAAGGTTCGAAGATCCCTGTTATTGACACCGATTATGCTTGCCCCTACATCCAATGCCATCTCCACTTCTTTTTCATCATGCGCTTCTACCAATGCGGATAAGCCCAGCTCCGTGGCGATTGCCTGATACTCCTGCAATTCATTTTTTTCAAGCAGAGAGCATATGAGTAATACGGCACTTGCACCTAACGTCTTTGCCTGATATATCATATAAGGATCTACCGTAAAATCCTTGCGCAAGACCGGAATGGAAACAGTTTGTACAATCTCCTTTAAGTACCTGTCACTTCCCTGAAAGTAATGCGGCTCTGTCAGACAGGAAATTGCATCTGCGCCTGCCGTTTCATAGTCACCGGCAATCTCCAAATATGGAAACTGCTCTGCAATCACGCCCTTGGATGGGGATGCTTTTTTTGCTTCACAGATAAAGGACATTCCCTGTTTTTTCAATGCTTTGTAAAATGAAAACTCCTTCGCATCTGCCTTTGCGCCCATTTCCTGTTTTCGTATCTGCTCCGCTTTCCCACGCATACTTGCAATCGAGCAGGATCTTTGTTCTTCCAACACGCGCTGTCTCGTTCGCTGTGCAATTTCTTCTAATATCAAAACAATTCCTCCTTTTTCGTCAACCAGCCTCTACAAACCCTTACAAACGTAAGAAATTCCCCAAAATCATACGTCCCTTCGGGGTGAGTATGGATTCCGGATGAAATTGCAAACCATATACAGGATACTCCACATGTGCAACTGCCATCACTTCCTGATCCTCTGTCTGTGCAATCACCTTTAAACACTCCGGTATGGTCTGTGCATCCGCAGCCAGTGAATGATATCTTGCCACCTCGATTTGCGCCGGAAGACCTTTGAATATTGCATTGTCAGCATCGATGGTTGCCACAGACATCTTTCCATGCATCAGTTGCTTTGCATATCCTATGGTCGCTCCGTAAGATTCACAAATCGCCTGATGTCCCAGACACACACCCAAAATAGGAACCTTTCCCTGAAAATGCTGTATTACATCCTCGCAGATTCCTGCATCTGCCGGTCTGCCCGGTCCGGGAGACACAATGATATGGCTTGGATGCATTGCTTCGATTTCTTCTATGCTTTTCTCATCATTTCTTATCACCTGTATGTCAGGATTGATCGCTCCTATTAGCTGATAGAGATTATAAGAAAAACTGTCATAATTGTCTATTAATAGAATCATACCTCTACCCTCCTACATATCCTGTGACATCTCAATCGCATTCATGACTGCCTTTGCCTTGTTGATACATTCCTGATATTCATTCTCCGGAATACTGTCCGCCACGATTCCTGCACCACTTCTCACAAACACCTTTCCATTTTTCTTAAAGGCAATCCGAATGGCAATGCAGGTGTCCAGATTTCCGGTAAAATCCAGATATCCAATCGCTCCACCATAGATTCCGCGTTTGTTGTTTTCCAATTCATTGATAATTTCACAGGCACGAATCTTCGGTGCACCGGACAAGGTTCCTGCCGGAAGAATTGCATCGACCGCCATCGTTGCGGGAAGTCCCTCACGCATCTGTCCACGTACGGTAGAGCCGATATGCATAACATGGGAATATCTCTCGATGCTCATGTACTTCTCTACTTCTACCGTTCCAAACTCACTGATTTTTCCGATATCATTTCGTCCAAGGTCCACCAGCATATTGTGTTCTGCACGTTCTTTTTCATCTGCCAGCAGTTCCTTCTCATTTTGGATGTCCTCGGCATGATTTTTTCCTCTTGGTCTGGTACCTGCTAACGGAAAGGTATGCAAAACTCCATCTTCGAGTTTTACCAATGTTTCCGGCGATGCACCAGCCACTTCGATGTCATCACCACTCAGATAAAACATATACGGTGATGGATTGATGGTACGAAGCACCCGGTAGGTATCTAAAAGACTGCCGGAAAAATCTGCTTCCAACCGGTTGGAAAGCACTACCTGGAAGATATCTCCCTCATAGATATATCGCTTTGCTTTTTCAACCATTGTACAAAAGCTCTCTTTATCAAACAGAGCACGATATTCAGAGGTCAGATTTGCTGGTTCCGGCTGTGCCGGCTGGCCATGCTTTATCAATTCAATAATGTCATTGATTTCTTCCACGGCATGTATATAGCTTTCCGAAAGATTGTCTGTATCCGCATTTGCTATAATCAACATTTTCTGCTTTACATTGTCAAAGGCAATGACTTTATCGAACAGCATCAAATCCACATCATTGAAACCTTCCTGGTCCTGCGCATCAAGATTGAGCTTGGGTTCACTGTATTTGATATAATCATAAGCAAAATATCCTACCAATCCACCGGTAAATGGTGGAAACCCTTCTATACGCGGGCTCTTGTAATCTGCCAAAATCTCCCGAATATAGTCTGCCGGATGCTCGACCATTTCTTCTCGTATGATGCGACCACTGTTGTCGGTTACCTTGAGCTTGTGATTCATACAGGTCACACACAACTTCGGATTGTATCCCAAAAAGGTATATCGTCCCCAGCGGTCCTGATTCTCCACACTTTCGAGCATGTAACAGTGCGTACTTGCTTTTTTCAATATTCGAAGCACCTCAATCGGAGTGCGAATATCCGAATAGATTTCTTTGCAAATTGGTATGACACGATAATCTTTTACATATGCCTGTGCCTCCTGCATACTTGGTTTCATCATAGCGTTCCTCCTTTACACAAAAAAAGTCCTTGACAAAATAAACTTTTGTCAAGGACGAAATAATCCGCGGTGCCACCTTGATTCACGAAGAAGCTTCGTGCTCTTACGAAGATACCAACATATCTCCTGCAACTAACGTATGCGTACGTCATGGAATACTCAGGAAAAACCTTTTGACCATGCCCTCAGTGGCCCATTTGAAATACTGCGTTCGATCCGGCTCTCATCACCCCGGACTCTCTGTACGTGCACATATAACGTTATCCCCACCTCATAGGTTTGTGATAATTCAATTAAATTACAGCAATCATATACCTATATCTGACCGCTGTCAAGTAAAAATTATTCTGCCAAAGCATTTAATCGCTCCGCCAAAGCCTGCAATTCTTCCACAATATCTGATACTTCATTTACGATAGAAGTATTTTCTTCACTACATTCCATCGTGACATTGGACTGTGCGGTTACTTCTTCTGTTGCTGCAGAAATTGTCTGAATACTATCCACAATCGCTTCGTTTGAATTCGAAAGCTTACGAATCAGCTGTGCCAATTCTCCGGTTAACTTGCGAATATCATATGTACGTTCTGCAATCACCTCAAAGGTGGATGCAGTCTGTCCTGCTGCTGCACTCTGTAGCTTATTTGCTTCAATCATGTGATTGATTACATGCACAATTTCCGTAATCTCTGTAGACAGATTTCCAATCAAATCTGCAATGCTGACAGTTGCTTCCTGTGTCTGCTCTGCAAGTGTTGAAATCTCAGATGCAACGACCGCAAATCCACGTCCGGCTTCACCGGCACGCGCTGCCTCGATACTGGCATTCAAAGACAGCAGACTTGTCTGTGATGTCACATTGTCGATAATATCTACGATGCTCTGCATCTGGCTTGCATAGGAATTCAGGCGGTCCATCTCGTCTGCCACCTGCTTACTTGCCTCATCCGAAACTGCAACCTGATGAATCAAATCATCAATCTTTTGCTTACCATTTGAAACCTCAGAGTCTGCCGCTTCCATATCCTGTCCTATCGAATCTGAAACCGCTTCTACCTTGCGAATGAAGTTTTGAATCTCCTCTGTCTTCAAAAGCTGCGCCTGTACAGAATCAGCAGTATCGTTGGTTCCGTTTGTAACCTCTTCCATGGATTCCTTGGTTCTGCTTACAGAATCCTCCAATGCAACCATCTTTTCGGACACTGTCATGACATCCCCGATCATATTCTCGGAAATCTCCATAATCTGCTCAAGCATAGCAGAAACCGCATCCTTTTCCCTCTTGAGTTCATCCATTCTGGTGTTGTTATTATCAATAATCGTCTGTGTTGCCATTACCATATAGATACCATACATAATGGTAAATGCAACACGGATTTCTATATTAGGAAGATCCTGTGATGTAATCTGTCCGCTTGCCCCCAGATATATCGTATGTATCACGTTGACAGATATCATACCAATGGCAGATAATGCTGAAAACTTTTTCTGTCCGTAAGAGATAACAAACAAACTAATCAACACACCATATACAAAAGCCACCGGTGATACCGTAGTGAAAACAGTAAAGCTATAAAATACAGCATAAGAATAAATCATAACTCTCTTCATCTGCTCACTATCCGGATTTTTCTTGTAAATCAGGTGCATAAACACCAAAGGAACGATGGAAAGGATGGCAAATATTGCGTAATATCCTATCGTACGACTCCCCTTAATGACCTCCAACAGGTATGCAAGTAGCAAAATCACATTATATACCGTATAACCTAATATGGTAAAACGGTTTGCACGTCTCGTCGTACCTAACAACGCATTTTTTTCCATCTCATTCATGGACTGTCCTCCTTTGCATTTTTTCAGGCTCTAAATGCCGTAATTTTACCATACAATTCGCGCAACGTAAAGTCTTTATGACTTCGATATCTCCATCAATTCATGCACCAATTCCACATCCTCCGGCTTCACCTTCAGGTTGGTACAAAGATTCTTTCCCTCCGCAGTCGTAATACTCACTTCAATAATGGTATCCACTTTGATTTCCTTGCCTGCCGCCTTAAAAAATGGAAATAATTTCGGATGATTATTACCAAATTTTGTTATCAGTCCTTTGATTTTCATAATTGCCATTGGATTCATAGTTAAATCTCCCTTCTCACTGTATCATATACTGTCTGAAATGACAGATTCTTTTCTTTCGCAATTTGCTTTATATCTTCATATTCCGGATAACTGCGAATACCATCCACACCTTCACATTCCTTGATGGTTACCATTCCAAGACTTGTCTGCATCTGTTTGAGTCTGCGGGAAAGGATTCTTCGTTCCATCTTCACCTTACGGATTCCAATCGTCGTGGTTTCCATAAAGATGATATCCTCTAACTCCCGCACTTTGTCCTTGGAGCAGATAACCTGAAGCAGATAAGCCGGTCTGTTCTTCTTCATAAAAACCGGCATATAGCTTACATCCGCAGCCCCTTCCTGCATCAAACGCTCCATAAGATACCCCAGCGCCTCTCCTGTCGTATCATCAATATTACTTTCGAGCTTGAAGATGCAATCTTCTTTTTCCTTTGCATTTTGAATCAGCATCGCGCGAAGCAGACTCGGTC
>JBJENA010000005.1:0-6222 GCA_051879955.1 Wujia sp. | reverse complement strand
ATCATCAATCACCTTGTTGCGGTCGATTTCCTTGCCTGCGCGATTGTATCCACACCAACCTGTGGTCCATGTTTAGGTGGACATATGGGTGTTATGGCAGCTGGAGAGAAGTGCGTTTCAACTACAAACCGTAACTTTGTCGGACGTATGGGTCATGTGGATTCTGAGGTATATCTGGCAAGCCCGGCAGTAGCGGCTGCTTCCGCTATCACAGGTAAGATTAGTTGCCCATGCGAATTGAACTAAGAGCATGGACTTACATTATAATATTGGAGGAATAGAATATGAAGGCATACGGAACAGTACATAAATACGGAGATAATGTAGATACAGACGTAATTATTCCGGCTAGATATCTGAATTCATCGGATCCGGCGGAACTTGCAAAAAGCTGTATGGAAGATATTGATAAGGACTTTGTAAATCGTGTAAAGCCAGGTGATATTATGGTAGCGAGAAAGAACTTTGGTTGTGGTTCATCCAGAGAGCATGCACCAATCGCCATCAAGGCATCCGGTATCAGCTGTGTTATCGCAGATACCTTTGCAAGAATTTTCTATCGAAATGCAATCAACATCGGTCTTCCTATCATTGAGTGCCCGGAGGCGGCAGCAGGAATCGATGCAGGTGATATGGTAGAAATCGATTTTGACAGCGGTATGATTTATAACAAGACAAAGGGAACGGAATTTAAGGGGCAGGCATTTCCACCATTTATGCAGGAGATTATTACAAATGGCGGATTAATCGCAAATATTAACAAGAAGAATCAGTAAGGGATTCAAGACGGAGGCGTAAGATGAATTGTAATATAGCAGTAATTAAGGGTGACGGTATCGGACCGGAGGTCGTTTCACAGGCTATGAAGGTACTCGATGCAGTTGGAGAAAAATATGGACACACATTTCACTATGAACAGCTTTTGATGGGTGGTTGTTCGATTGATGTACATGGTGTTCCGCTTACCGATGAGGCAGTTGCGAAGGCGAAGGCAGCAGATGCAGTGCTCCTTGGTTCCATCGGTGGAAACACATCGACATCCCCATGGTACAAGCTTCCGCCGGAGAAAAGACCGGAGGCAGGACTTTTGAAGATTCGAAAGGAACTGGGGCTGTTTGCAAACTTAAGACCGGCACTTTTATATGAACAGTTAAAGGGTGCCTGTCCGCTCAAGGAGGAAATTGCGGACAGAGGCTTTGATATGATGATTATGCGTGAACTTACAGGCGGCCTTTACTTCGGTGCAAGAGAAACAAAGGAAGTAGACGGTGTTATGACAGCCGTTGATACTTTAACCTACAATGAAAACGAGATTCGCAGAATTGCTATCAAGGGCTTTGATATTGCGATGAAGCGTCGCAAGAAAGTAACCAGTGTTGATAAGGCAAACGTACTGGATTCATCCAGACTCTGGAGAAAGGTTGTCGAGGAAGTTGCCAAGGATTATCCGGAGGTGACTTACGAGCACATGTTGGTAGACAATGCAGCAATGCAGCTCGTAAAGGATCCGGCACAGTTTGATGTTGTGTTGACAGAGAACATGTTCGGAGACATCCTTTCCGATGAAGCATCCATGATTACAGGCTCTATCGGTATGCTTGCATCTGCATCCTTGAACGAGACCAAGTTCGGTATGTATGAGCCAAGCGGAGGTTCCGCACCGGATATCGCCGGTCTGAACAAGGCAAATCCAATTGCAACCATCCTTTCCGCAGCTATGATGCTTCGCTACACCTTTGACCTTGACAAAGAAGCAGACGCCATCGAAGCAGCAGTGAAACAGGTACTTGTAGATGGTTTCCGCACCTGCGACATTGTCTCAGAAGGAACCACCCTCGTAAGCTGCTCAGAGATGGGAGATAAGATTGTAGAGCGAATCTAAGGCATGAAGGATGAATATTTTGTATAATAGAAGATAGAATCAGACAAACAATTATATAACAGATAGACTAAATCATATTATATATTTTGCTTTCATTCATGAAAATATACGATATGTTTGTAACTTAGAAGTTCTTGATGTTCTGTGAAAATAGGAGCAATGTTTGAACACGATGTTCAAACAAGCCGCCACTGAGACATGGATGTCGAATTGGCGGCGGTTGCGTATAAATAGTTCATCAAAACCAGAACATCTAGAACTTCTTAGTTGCAATACATTGTATATTGAATGAATGAAAGCAAAATATATATTCGATACGTGGCGGTTATATAATTTGGTTGTGAAAATAGAAAGGAAGAAAAAGATGAAGAGTGATAATGTAAAAGTAGGAATGCAGCAGGCTCCACACAGAAGCTTATTCAATGCACTTGGAATGACAGAAGAAGAATTGGAAAAACCATTGGTAGGTATCGTTTGTTCTTACAACGAGATCGTACCGGGCCATATGAATCTTGATAAGATTGCACAGGCAGTCAAGATGGGTGTTGCGGCAGCAGGCGGTACTCCAATCATGTTCCCGGCGATTGCAGTATGTGATGGAATTGCGATGGGTCACATTGGTATGAAGTATTCCCTCGTGACAAGAGATTTGATTGCAGATTCCACCGAGTGTATGGCACTTGCTCATCAGTTTGATGCACTTGTCATGATTCCAAACTGCGATAAGAATGTACCGGGTCTTTTGATGGCAGCAGCAAGAGTCAATGTGCCAACTGTATTTGTTTCCGGTGGTCCAATGCTGGCTGGTCATGTAAAGGGACATAAGACAAGTCTTTCCAGCATGTTTGAGGCTGTTGGAAGTTATGCAGCCGGAACTATGACAGAGGAAGATATCAATGAGTTTGAGTGCAAGGCTTGCCCAACCTGTGGTTCCTGCTCCGGTATGTACACAGCCAATTCTATGAACTGTCTGACAGAGGCACTGGGTATGGGACTTCCTGGAAATGGTACGATCCCTGCTGTTTACTCAGAGAGAATCAAGCTTGCAAAGCATGCAGGTATGGCAGTTATGGAAATGTATCGAAAGAATATCCGTCCAAGAGATATCATCACAAAAGATGCTATCATGAATGCACTTACCGTTGATATGGCACTTGGATGTTCCACAAATTCTATGCTGCATATCCCTGCGATTGCACATGAGATTGGATTTGATTTTGATATTGCACTTGCCAATGAGGTAAGCGCAAAGACTCCAAACCTTTGTCATCTGGCACCAGCTGGTCCAACATATATGGAAGACCTCAATGAGGCTGGTGGTGTATATGCAGTTATGAATCAGCTTAAGACCTTAGGTTTGTTGAATGAGGATTGTATGACAGTAACCGGAAAGACCATCGGTGAGGCAGTTTCCGGTGCAGTCAATAAGAATCCGGAGGTAATTCGTCCACTTGACAATCCATACAGCAAGACTGGTGGATTGGCAGTTCTTAAGGGTAATCTGGCTCCGGATGGTTCGGTTGTTAAGCGTTCCGCTGTTGTGCCGGAGATGTTGCAGCACGAAGGTCCTGCCAGAGTCTTTGAATGTGAGGAAGATGCAATCGCCGCAATTAAGGGTGGTAAGATTGTAGCAGGTGATGTGGTAGTTATTCGCTATGAGGGTCCTAAGGGCGGTCCTGGTATGAGAGAGATGCTCAATCCTACATCTGCTATTGCAGGTATGGGACTTGGTTCATCCGTTGCACTCATTACAGATGGTAGATTTTCCGGTGCAAGCCGTGGTGCTTCCATTGGACATGTATCTCCGGAAGCTGCCGTTGGTGGTCCGATTGCATTGGTGGAAGAAGGAGATATTATCAGCATCGACATCGACGCATGTACGATTAATTTAAAGGTAAGCGACGAAGAACTTGCAAGACGTAAGGCAGCCTGGACACCACGTGAGCCAAAGGTAACAACCGGATATCTGGCTCGTTATGCAAAGATGGTAACATCAGGAAATCGTGGAGCAGTTCTTGAAATATAGTGATTTATGATTGTATTCGATAAATAACTGTGTTATTCTAGCATTTATTAAAGAAGAGATATGAAAAAGGAGAAACTTATGAAGCAATTAACAGGATCAGAAATCGTAATTGAGTGCTTGAAAGAGCAGGGCGTAGATACTGTATTTGGTTATCCGGGAGGAACCATTCTGAATATCTATGATGCGCTTTACAAGCATCAGGATGAGATTCATCACATATTGACCTCTCACGAGCAGGGTGCCAGCCATGCTGCAGATGGTTATGCAAGAGCAACCGGCAAGGTTGGTGTTTGTATGGCAACTTCAGGACCGGGTGCAACAAATTTGGTAACAGGTATTGCAACTGCATACATGGATTCCATTCCATTGGTTGCTATTACAGCAAACGTAGGTGTGTCGTTGCTTGGTAAAGATACGTTCCAGGAAATCGATATTGCAGGTGTGTGTATGCCAATTACAAAGCACAGCTTTATCGTTAAAAATGTACATGAACTGGCAGATACCATTCGCCGTGCATTTAAGATTGCAAAGTCCGGAAGACCGGGTCCTGTTTTGGTAGATATCACAAAGGACGTAACAGCGAATCTGGCAGATTATGAACCGAAGGTTCCGGAACCAATTGCTCCGGTTACAAAGAGCATTAAAACTGCAGATGTTGACAAGGCAATTGCCATGATTGAACGTGCACAACGTCCATTTGTTATGGTCGGTGGCGGTATCGTTGCTTCGGATGCTTCCAAGGAACTTAAGAAATTTGTAGAAAAGATTGATGCACCTGTATGTGATACTTTGATGGGTAAGGGTGCATTTGATGGAACAGATCCTCATTATACCGGAATGATCGGTATGCATGGTACAAAGACTTCAAACTTCGGTATCAATGAAGCGGATTTGTTGATTGTTATCGGTGCAAGATTTTCTGACCGTGTAACAGGTAATGCAGCAAAGTTTGCAGAAAAGCAGCAGATTATACATATCGATATTGATGAGGCAGAAATCAACAAGAACGTTATCGTTGATTGTAGTGTAGTTGGTGATGCAAAGGAAATCCTCAAGATGATTTCAAGCAGAATCAAGGGCACAAAGAAGCCGGAGTGGAATGCGCAGATTCAGGCACTCAAGGAGAAGTATCCGGATACCGGACATTTAAGTGAGATGACTGGTCCGGCAATCATCAATAAGATATATGAGATTACAGAGGGTAAGGCTACAATCACAACTGACGTTGGTCAGCATCAGATGTGGGCTGCACAGTACTATAAGTACACAAAGCCAAGACAGTTCATCAGCTCAGGCGGACTTGGAACCATGGGTTATGGTGTTGGTGCCTGTATCGGTGCCAAGGTTGGTAAGCCGGAGAATGTAACAATCAATATTGCAGGTGATGGATGTTTCCGTATGAATATGAACGAAATCGCAACTGCAGCGAGATACAATATTCCAATCATTCAGGTAGTGATTAACAATCATGTGCTCGGTATGGTACGTCAGTGGCAGACCTTGTTCTACGGACAGCGTTATTCCAATACAATTTTAGAAGATAACGTTGATTTCGTGAAGGTTTCTGAGGCACTTGGTGCAACTGCCATGAGAGCAACTACTTTGCAGGAGTTTGAGGATGCGTTGAAGCAGGCAATCGAACTTGGTAAGCCGGTAGTGATTGATTGTATGATTGACAAGGATGACAAGGTATTCCCTATGGTACCGGGCGGTGCTACTTTGGAAGAATGCTTTGATGAGAATGATTTAAAGAATAAGAAGTAAGAATCAGATTGTTAGGAGGAAAAACAAATGGCAAGAGTGTTTAACTTTTCAGCAGGACCTTCTGTATTACCAGAGGTAGTTTTGAAGCAGTGTGCAGAGGATATGATGGATTACAAGGGCTCAGGAATGAGTGTTATGGAGATGAGCCATCGTTCAAAGGTATATGACAATATTATCAAAGAAGCAGAAAAAGATTTGCGTGATTTGATGGATATTCCGGATAATTATAAGGTTTTGTTCCTTCAGGGTGGAGCTTCTCAGCAATTTGCTGCGATTCCAATGAATCTGATGAAAAATGGAGTAGCAGATTATATCATTACAGGTCAGTGGGCTAAGAAGGCATATGAGGAAGCAAAGAAGTACGGAAAGGCAAATGCGATTGCTTCTTCCGCAGATAAGACATTCTCATACATTCCGGATTGTTCCGATCTCCCGATTTCAGAGGATGCAGATTATGTATATATCTGTCATAACAACACTATCTACGGAACAACCTATAAGGAGCTTCCAAATAAAAAGGGAAACATTTTGGTAGAAGATATGTCATCCG
>JBJENA010000004.1:0-24609 GCA_051879955.1 Wujia sp. | reverse complement strand
AAAAGATGGGATGCTGCATGAAGTTGCTGCATCCCCTCTTTTACTATAATCTGTACAATCTTATGAGAAATATCCTACACCTGATTCAAAGATTTTTTGATCCTGATCGCCGTAGATATTTACTGCCACTGCAGTACCTTTACGCTCAGAGTGTGCCATCTTACCAAGCACACGTCCATCTGGGCTGGTGATACCTTCAATTGCATAATAACTACCATTGATATTGTAATATTCATCCATGGTCGGATTGCCATTCATATCTACATATTGAGTCGCAACCTGTCCATTTGCAAAGAGTCTATCAATCCACTCCTTGCTTGCCACAAAACGTCCCTCTCCATGAGAAATCGGAACCGTGTAAACACCACCGAGTTTCGCCTGCGCAAGCCATGGGCTCTTGTTTGTGACAACCTTTGTATAAACCATCTTAGACTGATGGCGTCCGATACTGTTCATTGTAAGGGTTGGTGAATTCGCTTCCTGCGGACGAATCTCTCCGTATGGTACCAGACCAAGCTTAATCAATGCCTGGAAACCATTACAGATACCAAGTGCCAGGCCATCTCTCTCATTCAAAAGTTTCATGACTTCATCTGCAATCTTCGCATTACGGAATGCAGTTGCGATAAACTTTCCTGAACCGTCTGGTTCATCACCGGCAGAGAAACCTCCCGGGAACATGATAATCTGACTCTGGCTGATTGCCTTTGTGAAAGCATCTACCGAATCTCGGATTCCCTGTGCATCTTGATTCTTAAATACAATGGTCTCAACCTGTGCACCAGCATTTTCAAATGCCTTTGCAGAATCATATTCACAGTTTGTACCTGGGAATACAGGGATAAATACCTTTGGCTTTGCAATCTTGTTCTTCGCAACGAGGATGGATGATGCGTCAAATACCTTAGATGTTACGATACCATCTTCTATCTTAAGCTCTTCGCTAATCTTATCATTCTGCTCTACACCTGACTCTGTTGGGAATACCTTTTCAAGCTTTCCGGTCCATGCAGCGAGCGCCTCATCCATAGAGATTTCCACATCGCCATATACGAATTTCGCATCCGCGAGAACCTCACCGATAATGGTACATGGAATGCCAAGCGCAGTTACATCATCTTTGTTCATTTCAAGTACGATAGAACCATACTTCTTAGCTGTAAGCTGTGCCTTGCTCACAAGATGGTCCTCAATCTTCACACCAAGCTTGTTACCAAATGCCATCTTTGAAACTGCTTCAATCAGACCACCAAAACCGATTGCATAAGCAGATACAACCTTACCTGCACAGATTGCACTGTGAAGCTTATCATACTTATCGAGTACATCTTTGTAATCCGGAATATCATACTCATCTGTATCAATATCAAACTGAACTAATACATTTCCAGCCTTCTTCAATTCCGGAGTCACTACATCCTGATAGCTTGCCACATCCACAGCAAAGCTTACCAGAGTTGGTGGTACATCGATTTCATTGAAGGAACCGGACATCGAGTCCTTACCACCAATAGATGGAAGTCCCAGTCCCATCTGAACATCATAAGCACCAAGCAATGCAGAAAGTGGCTGACCCCAACGATATGGATCTGTACCAAGTCTCTTGAAGTACTCCTGGAAGGTAAGTCTTACCTTGCTTACATCACCACCGGAAGCAGCAATCTTTGCCACAGATGACAATACTGCGTAGATGGAACCGTGATATGGGCTCCATGTAGATAAATATGGATCAAATCCATAACTCATCATGGTAACTGTATCTGTCTTTCCCTTGAGAACCGGAAGCTTTGCGATCATAGTCTGTGTCTCAGAAAGCTGATACTTTCCGCCATATGGCATCGTAACCGTTCCGGCACCGATAGATGAATCAAACATCTCTACCAAGCCCTTCTGAGAAGCGACATTCAAATCCGATAATGTATCCAGCCACAAAGTCTTTACATCACTGTTTGCTTCTGTCTCAGTAAAATACTTATCCTCTGCATCCGGCATCTCAACCTTAACATCTGTCTCCTGATGTGCACCGTTTGTATCAAGAAATGCCCTTGAAAGGTTTACAATCTCGTTTCCTCTCCAGGTAAGTACCAGACGTGGCTCCTCTGTTACAACTGCAACTGCAACTGCTTCCAGGTTTTCCTCTGCTACATATCCCATCATTTTATCAACATCTTTTGGATCTACAACAACTGCCATTCTCTCCTGCGACTCAGAGATTGCAAGCTCTGTACCATCCAGACCGGCATATTTCTTTGGTACCTTGTCCAAATCAACGCGAAGGCCATCTGCAAGCTCACCGATTGCTACGGATACACCACCCGCACCAAAGTCGTTACATTTCTTAATCAGGCTTGCAACTTCCTCACGACGGAACAAACGCTGGATCTTACGCTCTGTTGGCGCATTACCCTTTTGAACCTCAGCACCGCAAGTCTCGATAGATGCTTCTGTATGCGCCTTGGAAGAACCGGTTGCTCCACCACAACCATCACGACCGGTACGTCCACCAAGCAGGATGATGATATCGCCCGGATCCGAATTCAAACGCTTTACACAACGTCTTGGAGCGGCACCCATAACGGCACCAATCTCCATACGCTTTGCAACGTAATTTGGATGGTAGATTTCCTTTACATGACCGGTCGCAAGACCTATCTGGTTACCATATGAACTATATCCTTGCGCTGCAACCTTTACAATCTTACGCTGTGGAAGCTTTCCATGCATTGTATCCTTCAAAGATACGGTTGGATCCGCTGCACCGGTTACGCGCATGGCCTGATATACATAAGAACGACCTGACAGCGGATCTCGAATTGCACCGCCAAGACAGGTAGCTGCTCCACCAAATGGCTCAATCTCTGTTGGGTGGTTATGTGTCTCGTTCTTGAAGCTTACCAACCACTCTTCTTCTACACCGTCTACCTTTACAGGTACTACGATAGAACATGCATTGATCTCATCTGAAACTTCCATATCCTCGAGCTTTCCAGCCTTGCGAAGCTCTTTCATTGCCATCAAAGCAATATCCATCAGACAAACAAACTTGTCATCTCTGCCCTGGTACATATCCTTTGCTGCATTTACATAACGGTCATATGTTCCGGCGATCACATCCTTGTAATATCCATCATCAAAGGCAACATTGGTAAGCTCGGTAGAAAATGTTGTATGTCTACAGTGATCTGACCAATAAGTATCCAATACACGGATTTCTGTCATGGACGGATCTCTCTTTTCTTCATTCTTGAAGTATCCCTGAATATGCAAGAAATCCTTGAACGTCATCGCAAGTCCCAAAGAATCATAGAGTTCTTTGAGTGGTGCTTCTTCCATATCTGCAAATCCATCAAAAATCTTGACATCTGCAGGCTCTTCGAACTCTGACACCAAAGTCTCCGGTTTTGTCTCATCTGTCACACGAGAATCTACGGGGTTCACTACATATTCGCGAATAGCAGCCATCTGCTCTTCAGAAATATCCCCTGCAATTACATAGGTGGTTGCAGATTTAATAAGTGGAGATTCCTCTTCATTTAACAATTTTACACACTGCTCAGCAGAATCTGCTCTCTGGTCAAACTGTCCCGGAAGATACTCCTGGGAAAAGCACTTTTCATTCTCGCTCATAGCAAAAGTCTCTTCATACACCTCATCAACGGGTGGCTCAGAGAAAATCGTTACCTTTGCTTTCTCATAAGTCTCGTCGGATACACCCTCCATATCATAACGAATCAACACACGCACATCGTCAGCCTTGATTCCCAGATAATCCTTAAACTGCTTCTTAAGATCCTTTGCAGTTACGGCATAATCCTTTTTCTTTTCCACATAAATTCTTCTTACCTTGCTCATTTCTTGCCTCCTCATATATTGTGAAAAGTCTTGTAAATTATTTATGCATACGTCTTACAATCTTGTATATTACCACATTTTGAAAGACTAGTGGGGAATTTTGTACGAAAAACACAATTCCGTCGGTTGGTGCTAAAATCTCGGCTTTGATACTACCATCCATCGGATTCATAATCTGCGCCAACACCTGTCCCCTCTTTACCTCCTCATTTACCTTTACCAGTCCATGGAAAAAACCCGCTTCATCTGCCTTTACAGATACCAGTTCTTTTTCCTTTAATGTTGTAGAAATATATCCTCCATGACACTCGTATCGGATAATACCCATACGTGTCAGAAAACGAAGCACGGATGATACAGCCAGCTTCGCACTTTCTTCATCAATCGTACTCGTGGTTGCCGAGTAAACCGAAAATGCCTGCGTGCCAAGCTTTTGCCAATTATAATTCAGTGTTGCCTGATCAAAAGACCGGCTGTCGCTCGTCAACACATATGGCATACCAAACAGATTTGCCAGACTCGTACTCTCTGTTCCTGTCTCCATCATACGAATATGCGGGATGGATTCTCCTTGCAGATAAAAACTAGCAAACTGGATACCATATGCATAATCCTTTACACGTTCCAACAAGGTTGCTGCAATTCTACTGGTTGCAGTTCCCTGCATATTTCCAGGGAAGGAACGATTGATATCAGAATCATCCGAAATCCATTTAATCTTCTTTGCATTCATGGAACTATAATTCAGTGTCGGAATCAACAGAATTTCCTTTCCTGCAACTATATCCCCCTGCATTTCAATCTCTGAAAGCTTTTGGGCAAGCTGAGAACAGATATATAGTTGTTGATATTCGTTTCCACGCATAGCTCCAACGATACAAGCGGCTTTATCTCCCTGTCCGTAAGAATAACCCTGAATCGTATATTCTCCACGAAACGCAGTATTCATTGTAAAAATCACTTCTTTATTCATGAGCATCCTCCATCTCATCATCCGTTGCCACAATTCGTGCCAGCAATGATCCTTCTTCGATGACCGGATAATCACGTAAAGAACAAATCATACCACATCCTGTTGCATATGCAACCTCTTCTACAGACCCGGTAATGACATTGACGACTCTTCCAAGCTCGTCTCCCTCCTGTACATGGTCATACAATTGCACACTTGGAATAAAGATACCACTACTCTCTGCATTGATATATCGAATCTGTGCATCATTGGTGACTGACGTCTTCTTTGACTGGATGACTTCCCCTTTCCAGATTCCCATGGAATGCATTAGGGCAAACAAACCATCCACAATCTCATTACAATAATCCTGATTGATCCGATAAGCCATACCGGATTCAATCACGACTGATTTTACACCGATTTCGTTGAGCGAATATGCCAGACTTCCCTGCAAAACAGAATTACTTGGATGTATCCATATCATATCTACATTTAAGCATCTCGCAATCGGCAAGAGTTCTTCGACTTTGTCATCATTCATACGAACCTGTGGTACTTCATGTATGTATAAATTACTTGCATGCACATCAATACAGACATCTGCTCCCCGAATATCGTCAAAGATGCAGGAAGCTGTATATTCACCCAGAGCACCGTTTTTTGAACCCGGGAATATCGCATTCATATCAATTCCCGATCCGGGAATCTCTCGCGTTTTTGAATCAAGTCCCATCGGATTGAGACTTGGATATACGTCCACGATACCGGTAAGATTTTCATATTGTAATTTGATGCGTCGTATCACTTCATAACAAATATATTGTCCCTGCAATTCATCCCCATAAAGACCTGATACAATACAAAGACGCTTTTCATCACCCGTTGGAAAATCCGGCGCCAGATGATTCTTCTTAACTTTTAAATCCTCTTCCACCAATAAATCAACGGTAACTACAGTTTCTATCATATTTCTCCCCTGCTTTTTTACAACACGAATGGTCGTATATGTTTTGCCATATACGACCATTTCGGATTATTTCTATTAAAACTATGATTCCAATACATTCTTGATAATGCCGCGAATCGCATCAACATCAAACGGCTTTGCAATAAACTCTGCTGCACCATTTTGCACTGCCTCGAGCATGTTGTGCTGCTGACCTGCCGCCGACACCATAACTACTTTTGCTTCTGGAAATTCAGCCTTAATCTTTTTGAGACTTTCAACACCTGTCATAACCGGCATCGTGATGTCCATCGTTACAAGATCCGGCTTATACTTCTGGTAAAACTCGTATCCTTCCTGTCCGTTCTTTGCCTCATCAACAATTACATGTCCATCTGCTTCCAGCAAACCACGTAAAATCTTTCTGGAAGTTCTAGAATCATCTACAATTAAAATATTTGCCATGGTTCTTCTCCTTTTTTAGTTAATCGTCCATTTTGATTCCATACAAATCACTACATCGACTCTCTCTCCCTTGACATAGCATGGAAGTAAAAACATCATATTCTCTGAACTTACAGTTGTCAAATCTGTATACATATTCGGAGGAAGCATATCAATTGTTACATCCTCAAGCGATTCCTTGGATGCAAACAATCCATTGCTGACATTGATAAACTCACAAACTGCATCCAGGCAATCCTCATCAATCGTCTCAAATTCTTCCTTACCATAAGCCTCACCAACAAGTTTGGTTCCTGTGTTACACAAACCAATAAACAATTCATAATCCCCGGTAAAACACTGGCTTGCAATATACTTGCTTGTATATGTATGTATACGTTCCATTCTCTCGAAACGTACTTTGTTATCAATAAAACGAACAATATTACGTGCGAGCAATGCTACGTAATCTTTGATAATTGTAGGTACCTCTGTACCTCTTGAGAAGATAGGAATAATCTTATCAATATCCGAACTCTTCAACGCATCCAAATCCAAGGCTGTGAAACGCTCCGTTTTCTTATAGTGGTTCAGATGCTTCTGAATATCCTCGAGATTCATAATATTTCTTTCGATCAGTGCCTGCACAAACAAGAGATACGAATCGCCCTGTTTCTTAAGTAATGAGGTCACCTGATCCTCTGTCAAATATCCCTTCTCTATTGCGATATCACCAAATCTGGCATCCTTCATAGCCTGAAGCTGATTTACTTCTTCTGCCTGTGCCTGTGACATATACCCCTCGTTCACTGCCAACAATCCCATCTTTACACGGGCAACTCTGCTGGCTTCCACGATCTCCATATACTGTTCCTTGGTTAATACCCCAACATCCTGAAGATACTTTCCAAAATACACTCCAAACATAACCATCCTCCTTCGTACTCATGAAGTCAAAATACTGACGTTATTATACACAATTTTTTTTCAAAAATCAACTATTGCTTTGTTCAAAACCAACTGCTTTTTCTTGATTTTTTGATTGAAAACCACATTATATTTTTGTATAATAAAATAGTATAAATTTACTACTACGGAGAAACGGTATGTCGATAAAAAAATCACTTCGATTGTCTATGATTTTGATGGCTTCTCTGCCTTTGGTATTTCTGACAATCCTTACATATAATATTTCATATAACAAATATTTAAAGCTTGCTCAAACCTCTGCAACACAGCTTGCAACGAATTATGCAAAGGGATTTGAGTCTCAGCTCAATTCCCAGATTGCCCAGATTGAGGGTTTAAGTTTTGCAAGTAACATTCAAAACCTGGCTCTTGAAGGTTATAACGGTGTGGTACTTGGTACAGACTCTCCATATTACGAACCGGTCAAACAGCTTCTGACTGATTCCGCAGCTTATACCGACAATACTGTTTCTTACTATTTATATGATATCAACGGTTATTTCCTTGCAAGTTCCTCTAACGAACAGGGAAAAGACTGGCAGGAATATATGACACAGCCGATTGATACAATCACCTCCACTGTTGTATTGAAGTCATCCAATATCAACAAGGATGCAAACAGCATTGAAATCGTAACTCCTGTTATGGTAAAGGAAAAAGTCATTGGCTTGTTGCGTGCCAATATCCGCTCTTTATTCTTCGGTTCTTTTATGCCGGACGATGACAGTGCTTTTATATTAACTGACACCGGAGACTATCTCTTTAGTGCAACCGGACTATCTGACAATTCAAAACTCGAAGATATCGCAAAAAGTAATTTAAATGGACAAAAGGTTTCCGGACACTTAGGCGAACATTCTGTCAAAAACATTTATGGATACTGTAGTTTACAAAACTATAACTGGCTCTATCTGATTTGTCAAAATGGTAGCCAGTACCAGCATATCCTGTCTACACTGCCATATTCGCTTGCAATTACCTTGGGTGTCATCCTTATGATTGCTGCCTGGCTCAGCAAATTTCTGGCTCGTCGCTATACGGTTCCAATCATGGTTCTAAAAGACAAGATGACCGATGCTGCTTCCGGCAATTTGCATGTAACCTGTAGTATCGATACAAACGACGAATTCGGAGAACTGTCCCACATGTTCAACAACATGATGGACATCATTTCCAATAACTACAAAGAACTCTCAGAATCAAAGGCAGCATTAGAGCTTTCCGAACAGGAACTCAAAAAGAATTATGCACATATCGAACAGCTTGCGTATCATGACGGATTGACCGGATTGTATAACCGTGTGGCGTTTATGAAGCACTCTTATGAAACCTTCCACGATGCCAGAGTCAACACAAACCGCCATGCTATTTTCTTTATTGATTTGGATAACTTCAAAAATGTCAACGATACCTTGGGACATGATTATGGCGATATGCTTTTAAAGGCTGTTTCCAACCGTATGCTTGAAACTATTTCTGAGGGTGATTTGCTTGCCCGAAATGGTGGTGATGAGTTCCTTCTTATGAAGAATGATTTTCAGACAAAAGAAGATCTTGAAAAATTTGCAGAAAATCTAGTCAAGATTGTACATCAACCCATCCAGTTGGATGACGAGGTTGCTACTGTCTCCATGAGTGTAGGTATCGCAATCTTCCCTCGAGATGGTCTGACAGTCAGCGAGCTTACAAAGAATGCTGATATCGCCATGTACAACGCCAAAACATCCGGTAAGAACAGCTATCGTTTCTTCGACAGTTACATGGAAGATGATGTTAATCGAAAGAACGACCTTGCAGAAATCCTGTCACACGTTATCGAAAACAACGAAATCTACCTGCACTACCAGCCACAGGTCAATGTTGCAACCGGAAAGGTAACCGGATATGAAGCATTGATGCGTATTGAGTCCGAATTGGTTGGATTTATCTCACCATCTGAGTTTATTCCAATTGCGGAAGAAAGTGGTATCATCAACGAACTTGGATCCTGGGCCCTTTACGAAGCCTGCAGTTTTAATCAGGTGTTAATGAATAGTGGATTTGGTCCATTGCGTGTATCCGTTAATGTTTCTACCACTCAACTACAGGACAAGCAATTGCTAGAAACGATCCGCAATATTCCGGCAAAAACCGGTATGGATTTAAAGTATCTGGAAATTGAGATTACGGAAAGTGTTTTGATGAATTCCTTCGAACACAACCTCACATTGATTAATCAGATGAAGGAAATGGGTTGTTCTATTGCATTGGATGATTTCGGAACCGGTTATTCTTCCTTCAACTATCTGACACAGATTCCGATTGATACACTGAAGATTGATAAGTCTTTCATCGATGGTATCTGTAATAATGAGAAGGACAAATGCATTGCTGACTCCATCATTAATCTGGCGCATAAGATGAATATTTCCGTTGTCGCAGAAGGTGTAGAGGATACGGCACAGCTTCGGATTCTACAGTCACAATTTTGTGACACCTTGCAGGGATATCTCTTCTCTCAACCGCTCTCATCTACTGACTTTATCGAGATGCTCAGCAAAAACAAAACCTTATAAAAATAAAAGGGGGCTATCATATCAATCATAAGCCCCCTCATTTTATGTACTACTTATTATCTTTTTTATCTTTTTTACGAAGAACAACCATTCCTGTCACAATCAAGCCAACACTCAGCATAATCATACATACCGTCTGCAACATCGAATCATCCCCTGTCTTAGGAGTATCCTTCGGCGCAGTAACAGTCGGTTGCTGCTCTGTTGTGGTCACATCTGAGTCTTCCTCTATTTCTTCTGTTGACTGTGTTGTAGGCTTTGGTTTGCCTACAGCCGGTTTGACAAGCTCAAGCTTCGGTACTTTTACAGTCTGGGCTTTGTCTGACAAATCTTCATGAACTGCCAGAACGTTCTGTGCCAAATATAGCTTCTCATATACAACAATTTCCTTATCCTCTAATTCAGAAACATCATAAACAAGTTCCATCTTTACTTGACCCTCAGCACTTTCTGGTATAAATTCTTTTCGTGTCACATAGTCTGCTCCATCTCCCATAAGCAACTTTCCAGTATCCTTTTGAACCAAAGAAGCTTCCATCACGTAACTAAGTCCCGGAATCAGATTATGGTAGCTTACCTGATCAACAATGATTGCTTTCTTTAAGGAATCCTTACTTATCAGCTTATTTTTCCAGGAAGCGCTTGTAGCAATCTTTGGAATATGCACTGTTTGCTCTGCACAGTTGATATCCGCATGCTGCGCCACCTTTTCCTCCGGATATGCATCATCTGTCAGATATTCAAAGCATACAACACTTTCGCCTGCCAACAAAGCATCTAACGTAATGGTAAACGTAACCTCTACCAGCATATGAGCCTCCACAGCATCAAAGCTTTTGGTAACTGTAATTGGAACACCATTTTGCTCGATAACTGCGCCTGTCTTTTGATTGTGCAATTCTCCAAACAGCGTATAATGATGTCCCACCTCTAAGTTATTGCATTCTATCGTATCTTTGATTGTAATGGTTGCTCCATACGCTGCCAGATTTTGATTCGTTTTTTCATCCTTTGCAATTGTATGAATCGTTGGTAATTTTTCATTTGTGATATTTCCAATCTCATAGGTCTTTGCATGGTCTGTAATTGTAACTGTAAAATCCTGTAAATGTTTGTATCGATTCTTATTTGCATCACATCGAAGCTCACGAATCGTATAGGTTCCGTATGGCAATGCGCCGAGATTATCATCCAACACATCTGTACCAAACCAAATACCGGATCCACTAGTTTCTCCATTTGTCTGTTTACTGTGCGGTATATATGCACTTTCTGTACTGTAATATCCCTTTTCATCTGTCCAGACAATATGGGATTCGCCATTTGTATCTGTAATTGAAAATTTCACATTTGCAATTGCATTTCCATCTTCATCTACTTTATAAAAATCCAAATCTCCACGAATCAACTGCTCTGTAACTGTGGTTGTATTGACACCTGCTTCACTCACATCACCACCTGCAATGATTTTCTTCACGTAAACGCCGGAATCAATCACATACTCTTTTGGTGCACTGATTTCCTGGATGGTTAGTATTCCCATCGGTAATGCAGCCAGCTTGGTAATTGGATCAATATAGATATCATCTCCTTCTACGAACCATGTCTTATCATTGCTATAATGAATTTCTCCCTTTGCATCTGTTTGAAACCTCCAGGTACGAATCGGAACTGCACCTGTTTCAACCGGATTTATATCACAGCTTGTGGCATAGTACTTCATCTCATACACTGCACCTTCAATCGGAGCTCCCGATATGGTTGTTTTACGAAGCAAAATATCCGCCGGATACATAACCAAGTCCTCCCATATCAAACAATCCACAGGAAGAGTGGCTGTATGATTCTTGGTGACTGTCACTGCATACACCTTAGGATTTACCAAACAACCTGCAGATGCCAGAATCTCCTTAACATAATAAGTTGCACACACCATATTATCCATCTGTGCCACACCATTTTCATCCACGGTCAGAGTTGTCAGACAGGAATTTCCTGCCACAGCATCTGCCTCACTTGAATATAATCCAAACACGGCACCTGCAAGACTATAGTTCGGATTTCCCACAGCCACTTCTTTCGTTGCAAATTCCTTCCGGATTCGAATACTTCCCAATTCCGGTTCTATCGCCTCATCACAGCCTGTGACAATGTGCACCTTCTGCTTCGAATAATCAAAAGTGCCATCTGCCTTTTTCTCATAGGCATTTGTCGCTGTAATCGTCGTGTAATAAGGCGTTTGATTCAGTGCAAACCCCAGAGTCGTACTCGCTTCCACTATCATATAGGTACCAAACGGAATCTTATTTAAGGTATATCCATCCTTACTTTTTTCTGCCAGTTTGTAATATGTAGAATTGATCTTTGTAACAATTCCTCTTGCTACACCATCATAATGTGTTTTATCTGTGCTCGTCCCGTCGGTCAGCAAATCAGACTGCATGGTAAATGTTGCCACATATGCACTTTCCTCTGTCGGTATCGTAGTCACAGACTTGTCCTTCACCTTGTAGACATTATAGGTAATACCGGCGAAATCATACCCTATTTTCTTTGTAATCAAATTACCTGCCGCATCCTTTTCATAGGCAACATCTTTTCCGTGTGTGGTTGTTGTTTTATTTATTTGCAAACAACCATAAACAGGGCTTTCTGCCGTAAGACCACCCGTTGCAAATCCTTGCTCTGCCTTTGGCCAGGCAAACGATTTATTGTCATCCAGGTCCACAGCCTGTCCAATATTGGCTCTTGTTCCTGTTTTGCTAAGAACATACGGTCCATACACAGTCTCATCCACAAGCCAGCCTCCACTGGTTGGAGCGTTTACCTCTCGTATATAGATTCCTCCATTTTTTTCAAATGCAGAGGTATGATTGCTGTTTGCTGCATCTAAAAGTAGAGTTGCACCGCTGTTGTTTTTTCCCACGTGTGCATTTTCCGATACATTATCGCCGTCATTGTTGATATAGCAATATCCAAGTGCATTTTTCTTAGACTGTGCATCTGTCTTGGACAGATAAATACCATAATTTGCACCTGTCAGACTATAACGCTGTGGATCTCTCAGGTACATATTTCGATTATAGTTCTTGGCCACACGGATTTTTACCGATGTCGGATTTCCGACATAACGATATACAATCATACCGGTACAGGCCTTACTACCCGCCGTAGAACTAATAGCTGATGTCAAGTAATATCCAGCCTGCAAGCTATCCCATCCTGAACTTGTAAGATGGCTGACTAATGAATTTCCACCTCCACAGATTCCCACATGCGTATAATCGTATCCACTTTCCGTCGCAATCACAAAGCACACGATATCACCTGCCTGTGTCACACTGTCATATGCTGAATTAATCATCGAAAGATCATTCCAATTTGGAGTCATAGATGCAAAGCAATTGATATCTGTATATACCGCATCCCAGTCCTCTCGCTGACTCAAATACTTTGCAATACCACTTACCACCATCGTATTTGTGCTATATCCAAGTCCATTGGTTGGGTCATCGAGTACCTTTGAAACATGCATGGCACACAGATTTCCTTGCCCTTCGCCGTTGTTTCTTGCATACACCTTCCAGCATGCAGCAGCCACTAATCCATTGCTAACATCCGGTGCGACATAGTATAAATCTGAATTTGGGCTCATATATACCTCATCCACAGCAATCTCTACAGATTGTGTCTCTTCAATTTGCTGTTTCTGTTCTGAATCGCTCTGAGTTGATAGAACCTCCTCTTTACCTTCTTCATTTTGCTCATTTTGTTGCTCTTCTTCAAGCTCGGGATTTCGATCTGAATGTCCCAGCTGATATTCCCTAATTGCTGTTGTACAAGTCGCATCTCCAATCGTCGCAATCTGTTCGTAATAGGAATCATTCAGCGCCATGGACTGATTATAGCTTTGTATCAACAAAAAAATGGCAACTGCGCATGCTACCACGCTTCGTTTAAACTTATCGAACATATCTTATCCTCCATACCTACCTGTTAAGTATATATGCAGAAATCTGATGTTCTATCTCGGAGTTGTATCAGGAAACCTGATAATGATAATATTAAAAAAAGAGTATGGTTACTGTACCATACTCTTTTCCTACATGTCAATATGTCACAAAACATTTCATTTAGAAAATTTATGCATAATTTGAAACGAAAATATATACGAAATATGCAGTATAACTGCCCAACATCACAAGACCACCTGTCCTGCGCAATTCTTTGTTCTTGCATACACAGACAAACAACAAAATTGCTGCATAAATCGCAACCACTGCATCCTTTATAAAAGCTGTCTCAAATGGAATTGCTGCAGGGCTAACAATGGCAGAAAGTCCAACTACAAACAGGATATTAAATATATTACTACCCACAATATTTCCAATTGCAATATCTGTCTGTCCACGTTTCGCCGCTGTTGCAGATGTCACAAGTTCCGGAAGCGATGTACCAAACGCTACTATCGTAAGACCAATCAATCGTTTTGACATACCCAATTCCTCTGCGACATAGCTCGCTGCATCCACTGTCACATTACTCCCTATCACGATACAGGCAGCTCCTAAAATTACGAACAAAATCAACTTTGGCATCGTATCTTTCTCTGTCAATTCGGTTGATCCTTCATCCGCTTCTCCATTTTTTGCACTGCGAATCAGATAAACCATAAATACAGCCATCAAAATCACGAAGATGATTCCATCTACTCTTGAGAGGTCCTCCCCCCACATACCGAGTACTAAAAGTAATGCTGAAATTACCACAACAAATGGAATCTCTATCCGAAAAGTATTCTTTTTGATAGGAAGTGCTGCAATACACGATGCCACTCCCAAAATCAGCAGAATATTCATGATATTACTTCCGATGACATTTCCGACTGCGATACCTGCATTTCCGGAAACTGCACCCTTTATACTAACCGCAGCTTCTGGAAGAGATGTTCCAAATGCTACTATCGTAAGACCGATAACCATCTGTGGAATGTTGAATTTCGTGGCAATTTTTGATGCTCCGTCCACAAACACATCCGCCCCTTTTATCAACATCACAAAGCCGGCAACTACAAAAAGCAGATTCATAATCAATAACAACGCCTTTTGATCCGGCAGGAATGACAAGCTACCGTTCAACAATGCAATTGCAGCAAAAACAATCGCAAACGTCCATACTGCAAGATTCTTTTTATTCATATTCCACCTCGACTAAAATGTAATATCTTTCTTGCTTGCCAACAATCTTGCACCATTCACAATCATGGTTACACCAACGCCGACTCCCATAAGAATCGCCACAATTCCCATAACCAAATTGCTAATACCAATTTGATTCATTTTTTGATACATTTTCTCCATCCTTCACACTATCCTTTCCTAATTCTGTACGCCATACTGTGCATAGTACGCATCAATCTGCGCCTTTCTTGCATCATCGATGATGATTTCTCCCTTATATGGCTTATTGTACAGATATTCTACCACTTCTCCCATGGTCACAATCGCATTTGTCTCAAATCCATACACATCCTTAATTTCGTCGAGTGCTGACTTATCGCCCTTGCCCCTCTCCATACGATTCAAGCTTACCATCAAACCAACGATTTCTACATCACCCTGGGCACGTACGATAGGAATCGTCTCTTCCATAGACTTTCCGGAAGTTGTCACGTCCTCAATTACTACAACTCTATCGCCATCCTTGATTGGACTTCCAAGCAAGATACCGGCATCGCCGTGATCCTTTTCCTCTTTACGATTTGAGCAGTAACGAATCTCTTTACCATAAAGCTTATAAAATGCCATGGTTGTTGCAACAGAAAGCGGAATACCCTTGTAGGCCGGTCCAAATAATACATCAAAATCCTCTCCGTATTTGTCATGGATTGCCTTTGCATAATACTCGCCAAGCTTTGTAAGCTGTGAACCGGTTACATATAATCCGGCATTCATGAAAAATGGTGAGATCCTTCCGCTCTTTAATGTAAACTCACCAAATTTTAATACCTTTGAGTCCAACATAAACTCAATAAATTCCTGCTTATAGCTTTCCATACTCCTTAAAACCTCCTGTTATCTAGAGTTGTGATAATTAATTTCTTCAGATTCTATGCGTTTCATTCTAGCATATACACACTTCATTTTCAATTCAATTGATTAATTTGCTCTCTTGAAAGTTCTGTAAACTCCACAATTTCATCTATTGATTTATTCGCTTTTAGCATTTTTCTCGCAATCTTCTTTTGTATTTCTTCTCGCCCCTGCTCTTGTCCTTCTGCCCTTCCTTCTGCCCTTCCTTCTGCCCTTCCTTCTGCCCTTCCTTCTTCTCGTCCTTCTTCTCGTCCTTCTTCTCTTGCATCCTCTCGCTCAAGCATAATCTGTCTGTCAAACGTATAATCTAATTGTGTCACTTTTACCACCTCAGTTCTATTCTCCTTCAAAAAGTCCACCAGAACACCTTCTTCTATACATCTGTCTATTGCCCGATTAATCGCAACTTCCAATTCTTCATAATCCTGCTCTTTGTGATAGCATCTCACATAATCTACAAAAATCATGTATTCTCTTATCACCGTGCATCTGTCTAGTAGTTCCTTATTTTTTCCAAAATTGATATTGTATACTTTGCATACCAATTCAAGTTCCGGATCTTCAACCTTTTTCTCAAATGCGTCAGACAATTTCATGTCATACTCTGCAGGCTGTTGTTCTTCACCGTTATAAAACACTACAAACTTTGGAACAGGAATCTTAATTTGCTTTCTTCCATATATATTCTTATTCTTTATATATTTACTTATTATCGTCGTATAATAAATCAGATTCCTCACCGGCATATTGGGACATATCGTAGATTGATGTTCATAAATGCTAAGTGCTGCATCCACAACAAACGCAGCATCATTTCGTACTGTTAACGAAACACCCTTATCCAATGTACAAATCTCCAACTCATCCGGATTGGTAATGTTTGTTCCATTCAAAACATTATAAACCGACAGCGCATTTGTCTTATCCTCCATCAACATACTAAATACGTCGCTCTTGTACTCACGATTACCGTTACTCATAACTAAACTCCTCCTTTGCATTTTGCAGGAGTCGTATTTGTCTCCTGCTCTTATAAAATAAATTGAAATAAAAGCAAGATTTTCAGAATTATCGACTTATACACTTATAGAATTTGGAACGCTAAACAATGATTAGGACACTCTGCGCATCCGATTGTAAAAACAACTCATTGCCTGCTTATTTATGAAAACTGCTTTGTTGCAATTATACTTCTCGACTGTAAATATTGTCAACCTCATCAGGATTCCTAATAAACCTTTTCTATCTCCTCCTCAATCCCATACAACTCTTTAAACTTCTTCAAATCTGCCTGACTTTTTATCAGCATGATTTCAACAATTTTTCCTGTACGAAGATCCTTAAAACCTGCTACCTGTTCCCCATGACAGATGCTGGACTTAATCACCGGCTTTTTGTTTTGTCTGTCATATGGAATAATTTCTATCTTTTTCCTGAACAATCCCATGCAAATTCTCCTTATATTCTGCGTATGAATTTTAAGCATGAGGAAACAACTCCGTCTCCACTACCTCAAAGCGGTACTTCTGCCTGATATCCGGATACTTCACTCTGTCCACCTCACTGATAAACATATCATATGGTCTCGCACATGTCTTGTATGGCGAATACAATGCCTGATAAATCACAAGCTTCTCACCATTTTCCGTATGCTGCGCAAATGCCAGAATACGATAAAGGTACTCTGCAGAATTATCAGTAATATATTCTCTTTTGAAATGCTTTACAATATCTCCAATTTTAAATCGTTGTGTTTCATTTCCCATTGATTCTGATTTCCTTAGTACTTCCTCTCCTAACGCAAGAATCCGGTCATCCAAAATTGCAAAGATAATCTCGATTTCATAATCCGGATTCTTCTTTCGAAAATCTCCACATGCCTGAATCGCCTGTCTCCATGCTCCTTCCTTCGGATATCCAAAAATGCCTGAGGAAATCAGCGGAAATCCAATCGAATGGAGATCATGTTCCTTCGCCAACTCCAAGGAATGTTTGTACGCATCATACAGCAAAGAAGGTTCTCCATGATTTCCATCTGTCCATCTGGGGCCGACTGCATGAATGATATATTTCGCCTTCAGATTAAATCCCGGTGTAATCACTGCATTTCCGGTATCACAATGTCCGATTGCATCACACGCCTGGGTGAGTTCCCTGGAACCCGCTTCTGCAAAAATGGCTCCACACACACCACCACCTTCCCACAGTCCTTCATTGGCTGCATTGACAATAGCATCAGTGGAAAGTTTTGTAATACCTATTTTTTGTATTTTTATTATATTGTTGTTTTCCATATTTTTCCCCTTTCGCATATTTTATAATTCAAAAACGTTTTACTGACGATTAAAATAATCTATCCCATCATGTGGCTTAAAATAGGTCCGGATATATCCATCCGTCGAAACAATCACGAATTCATTGGTCCGCTCCAAATAATACACATCATCTCCATCCTCCGCCTCGAGCTTATGTAAAGAATCGCTATTTTGAACCACGTGAACTGCTGCTGCCTCGTAATCTGATGCAGATGAAAATCCCATCTCTACACCATGCTTTTGATAATGCTCATTTCTTAAATCAGCATTACGAAAGGTTAGTTCCTTTGAAAACTCGTTTGAATAATTGGAATCTACAGATTGCTCTGTAGGATTTATGAGATTTATGAATACTCCACAGATAGCGAGGAGAAATATGCCTGCGATTGAAAGAACTTTTGATTTATTATTGTTCATTGATTATCCACCTTTTTTAAATTATAATTTTATCTTCCTTCTCGCTATAATCAACAATACTTCAAGCACTACTAATACTAATAGAACGATACCTACTATGATTTCAATCTCACCAAAAAACGCTCCTCCACCAAAGCATAATGCGACTAAAAATACTGCTGTAACACATAACACTATGACATTCTCTATTCCACTCTCATTCAGCAATATATTACCATATTCTACTTTCAAAGCCAACGGGGACAGACAAAAAGCCAGAAATCTCCGTCCCCATTGATCAAAAAAGCAGACAGTCATATCAAACCGCCTGCTTTTTTATCCTGCTCATAATATTCTATTTCACACAAGTGCTCAATATTTCATAGACGCAAATCCTTGCTCAAAAGCATCCCTGAACATCGCATAACCCTTTTCATTTGGATGCATGCCATCCGAGCTATAAACCGAGCTTATGTTATCTACAGAGTCAAAACAATTCGTCAAGTCAATTTTCTTCATATTATACTCATCAATGATCTTATACATAACATCCTTGTAGTGCGTATACTCCTGCTCCATAAGATACACATCCGGGAATTTATCCTTAAGAGACAGAAACTTTTCATCCTTTTGTAAATGATCAAAAAACTTGTTCATATCAATAGGCGGTGTAACAATATACATGCATGGAACACCTTTTTCTCTCCAAAACTGAGCCATGGCACGAAGATTTTCCTCAAACTGCTCTATGGATACTCTGTTTACCAGCTCCTCGCCGTTGGTACTTGCAAATCTCGACCAATCGTGATCACAATCATTTCCACCACCTTCTAATAGTACAAAATCCGGCAAATCCTTATTATTCATCACATTCTTCATATAGAATAGAATCTGTGAGGTTGTAAAAGTTGGCATGGCAAAGTTCGAGAGTTCAAAATGGTATTTCTTCTCCATTTCAGAAAATCCAATCGCATCAGAGCTATGATACATACCCGACTCATCAGGCATCACTGCCTTCATAAGGGAATCTCCAAACAGATATACCTTTTTCTTTGGCGTAACCTTATTCCAATAATTATTAACCAAAAGCTCAAATGCTCTCTGTGGGAGAATCGGTTCTGATGCTGCCTTGAGCTCTTCCTCTGAAATCTGCTCATTTTTTGCGAGAAGCTCGCCTATGTTTCTATACCGTTCCAAATAAACATTTATCTGTGGTTTCAACTGATCAATAGCAAACATCTCACTCTGTGGGCAATAGAGATGATAATACTTACCTTCTCCAAATATAAAATTCATTTCCTTCGTCAATGAATCATATATCTCTTGCGTTCTTCCATATCCGCAAGAAGAAATGACAACAAACTTCTTTTTGGATGTATCAAAACGAAATTCATGAAAAGCTTGATTCCCTATCGTTTTGACAGCACCCCTATATGTTTCCATCAACGGCATCAGTCTGTCAACAAACACTTTCATAGTTCCCGGCATTCCAAAGAAATACAGTGGAAAACTAAGAATGACGATATCTGCTCTTTGAAAGCTTTCGTGAACATTCTGCATGCAATCGTCTATCACACACTTACCCGGAGTTTTCCCCCAGCAGCTCATACATCCCACACATGGGGTGATGTTCATTTCATGTACCTCAAACAATTCAATATCAGCGTTTGAATCCGCTTTTTTGATTCCCTCAAGTACAGCATTGGTAAGTTGCATCGTGTTACTGTTTTTCCCCTTAGGGCTTCCATTAACTACTAAGATTTTTTGCATTTTTCTATATACTCCACAATATCTGCAACTGTATCAAGCTTTGCTCCCGATTCAAACTTGATTCCAAACTTATCCTCTACTGTAATCGCCAGTAACATCATATTAAGGGAATCAACGCCAAGATCGGTTGTAAGCACACTCTCAGGTTTAATCTTATCTGGATTGGTCTGTGGCATTACGCTTTTAAATATTTCAACTAACTGGTCAAATATCATAATTCTACCTCTTTTCTCCTTTACCTTTACACTATTGATTTCTCAAAATCTTCATTGCACCTGAACGCTTAAAATCGTCTTTTCTAACTTCAAATTTCAACACTCTCTTAAACGGAGGCAATGTTGCATTTACTCTGTCAATCATTTCCTGAAGCTTTGATGGCAGCTCTTCCTCACTTATGTCAAGTCCTGTCAAATCCGGAATAATCTCTATACCTATTACTGTGTTTCCATTTACTTCCATTTCTTTTACGAGACAATCCTTTATAAGCTTTTCTCTATAGAACAACTCCTCGATTTCCTCAGGTGATACATTCTCACCATTCGGTAATATAATCAGATTCTTGATACGTCCTGTTATGTAAATGAAGCCATCTTCATCAAACTCTACCAAGTCTCCTGTTTTAAACCATCCATCCTCAAATACCTCAGCGGTCTTTTCCGGATCCTTGTAGTATTCAAGCATTACATTGTCTCCCTTGATCCAGAGCTCACCATCCACTACCTTGACCTGCTGCTCCGGATAGATGGCTCCCATAGAGTTTGGTTTCTTATCTGTATCACAATTTCCTGCAGTCAGATTTGCGCACTCTGTAAGTCCATAACCTGCACATAGATTGATTCCGTAACTTCTCGCTCTGTCCATAAGCTTTGGAGGAACAGGTGCTGCACCGCACATGATTGATTCAAGGTCGCCAAGAAATGCCTGGCCCTTCATAGCCGCAATATTAAAGATAATCTCCACAAGTCCCGGTACCAATATAAGCGTTGTAGGTCTTACCACCGGAATATCACCTATAGCTGCTCTCATATCCGAACACGTATAAATAATAGAACCAGTATATAAACACGATACATATCCTCTTACAACTCCAAATATATGAGAAAGAGGAAGCATCGCTATATATCTTCTGTGCAAGGTATTTCCGGGCTGGAACACACCATTAAAAGAACCTCTCATAACTGCTCCATGCGTCAGCACTGCTCCCTTAGGTGCACCTGTAGTACCTCCCGTAAAGAATATAGCAGCTACTGTATCCTTTGTTACATCTGCAAATTTTCCTTCTACATCAGCTATATCCTTACTGTTCCATTTTTTACACTCAAGATTTTCCACAAGCGGCATAAATTCATCTGCAACAAATATACCTGCCAGATCAAACTTCTTTGAAATACCAAATAATGCAGTATCATTTAATGCATTCGGAAGCATAATAACGGTATACCCGGCTGCCGGTATCGCAAGGAAAAGTTCCATGGCATCCAAATCATTTCTTGCCATAACAGCAATATTGGAACCTTTTTCGATCTCCTGTGAATCAAGAAATGCAATTCTTCTTCTAACTCTTTTCACAAGCTCACTGTAAGTATACGTTGTGGTCTTATCACTTATTGCTTCAAACTCTGCATACCTTTCCTCTATCATATTTAGAAACTGTGGAAATGTAGGTATATACTCCAGTGTTTTCATCTCTTCCGGGTTTACCATGTTGTAAAAGTAATTTTCTACCATGCTATACTCTCCTTTTGTATTTTGATTATTTCGTTTTTAACCTTTGCACTTTCCTGTCTCAAATAATCAGCCTGAAGACATTTCCCTTCTTCAGAAAGGCTGACAGGATTTCCTACATATAGCCTTATTCTACGGCCTATGCACCGATGGTACTCGCCATCATTATATACTGGTACTATTTTTGCATCTGTCATAACTGATAACATTGCAAAACCCGGTTTAAACTCATCTATATCATTTCCTGATGTATGACCTTCCGGGAAGATTATCATATTATTCCCATTTGTAATCTCTTCTCTGGCTGCCGAAATCCAGTTCAAATCCATATTAAATCTATTGACCGGAATAATATGGCTTCCTTCAAGTATCCAGCTCAAATACTTTTTATCCGCCCAATCCTTCGCCATCAAAAGTCCACTGTTATGGAACAATGTATATAAAAGCGGACCATCATTGTATGTCACATGATTGGATGCAATAATGGAACCACCATCCTTGATTGCATTTTTGGCTTCGTCTGATTCATATCTGATAATCGGTCTGTAAACAAGTAAATAATATAAATATGCAAAACCTCTTCCTATTTTGGCTATCAGGTTCTTCATAAGCATGCCTCCTTTATTCTATGTTGCATTATATGAATCAAATCTCAACTTAATCTCAACCCAACTTCAACTTTTGTTGAGAAATGGTTTTTTTTGTCTAAAAGCATTGAGTTTTAGAATTAATTTTATTACACTAAGCACATAAAAAGGATTTAGGAGCAAAAAAATGTTTAAACTAATCATTGCAGAGGATGATTTTGAGCTTCGTCAATTATTCTCTCATGTCTTAATTAAAAATGGTTTTTCTGTAACTTGTGCAGAGAATGGACAGCAGGCGCTTGACCTTATAAACAGTGATTATTATGACTTGCTTATCTCAGATGTTATGATGCCTGTTATGGATGGTTTCACACTTGTAAGACAGCTCCGTAAAGAAAATAAAAATATCCCTGTGCTTATGATAACTGCCAAGGATACTTTTGATGATATGCGCGAAGGATTCACATCAGGAACAGATGACTATATGGTAAAGCCAATCAATGTAAATGAGATGGTTTTAAGAATAAACGCTTTATTGCGCCGATTTAAAATGCAAACAGAAAGACAGCTAACTATAGGCGGAAGTATTCTGGATTATGATTCATTTTCTATTACATACAACAACAAATCCTCTATTCTTCCACAAAAAGAATTTATGGTTCTATTTAAAATGGCTTCTTATCCGGGAAAGATATTTACAAAACAACAGCTTTTGGATGATATATGGGGATATTCAACCGAAAGCGATTCTCATACAGTTGAGGTCCATATCGGAAGATTGCGCGACAGACTCAAGGACAATAAAGACTTTTCCATAATTACTATGCGCGGTGTAGGATATAAGGTGAATTACAATGAATAAAAAGAAAAATATACATATAAAATTGCAGGTGTATTTTGTTTTAATTGTTTTAGCTGAGATGTTCGTTACATTTTCTCTGTCTCTGGCTATTCAGTTAATATTCAAAAAGTTGTTCGACTACAACAATGGAATACCTCAATCCATATCCATATTCGCATTCAGTCTGCTAATCGGATTTGGTTTTTACAAATTTGTAGACCATTTTATTTTTGCAGATATACGACATCTTGGCACATCCATGCAGAATGTTATGACAGGTGACTTCTCTGTCCACGCTGAAACTAAGGGTAAGATACAGGAAATTAACGAGCTGTGTGACAGCTTCAATCAGATGGTGAACGAATTAAAAAGCATGGATTCTCTTCAATCTGACTTCGTATCAAATGTATCTCATGAATTTAAAACTCCTATCAATGCCATTGAAGGCTATGCAACACTTCTTCAGGATGAAGCATTAAGTGAGGAGCAAACCTTATATGTAGATAAAATACTGCTTAACACAAAACGGCTCTCTGACCTTGTAGGAAATGTTCTTCTTTTATCAAAAGTAGAAAACTCTTCTATTGATTCCAAGAAGAGTGAATACAGACTTGACGAGCAGATACGTCAATCAATTATGTACTTAGAAGAAAAATGGACGATAAAAAATACAGAATTTGATGTTGAACTGGACACCATTACATACTACGGATGTAGAAACCTTCTCACACATGTATGGAACAATCTGTTGGATAATGCCATAAAGTTTTCGCCGGAAAATGAAAGCATATCGTTAACCCTCACAAAGCTGGATAACATGATTATATTTAGCATAAGTGACAGAGGACCCGGAATTCCAAAAGAAGAACGTCTCCATGTATTCCATAAATTCTATCAATCAGACAGCTCTCACAAAAGCGAAGGTTATGGTCTCGGTCTTCCTCTTGTCAAGCAGATTATTGAACTTCACAACGGAACCATTGATTTAGATACGAATTACACTGACGGCTGTAAATTTATTGTCAAGCTCCCTTGTTGAGCCATTGGAGCCATTGGGGACGGAGTCAATAACGTTTAGTTAAGAAAAAATCTCCATTATTTTAAATCAATACTTGACAGGATGTCCAAAGTGTGCGGCCGCCTTATTGATTTTTTCAATAAG
>JBJENA010000003.1:0-67485 GCA_051879955.1 Wujia sp. | reverse complement strand
GCAATTGCGTACTTTGATGAAGCATATGCAAAAAAACAATGGTTTTCTGATTCAGTAGATGTGGATATCCTGCTATACAAGGCAGATTCCTATATGCGCTTGCAGCTGTTTACAGAAGCAGAGGAATTGCTTGCAGATATTGCAAAGAATTATTCTACAAGAAATTATGATGAAAAACAGTTGCAATACATGCAGGATATTGCACATGCATTAAATAAATTTCATCAGGGAGATTATGTTTCCACAGTGGCTGCATTCAATGATGCAGTGGCAAATGGGCACAAGGATATGAGTATTTACGCGGCACTTTGTTATGAAAATCAGAGTAATTACGAGAAGATGCGTGAATATCTGGATATATATAGTCAGTATCAGGGCATGGACTCGTATTTGTACTATAAATACGCTGCATATTATTATCAGATTAAGGATTATGCACAGGCAGTTGCGTATTTAAATCAGGGAGAGCAATCCGGTGATACCGCGTATCTGCAGGAAATTCAATATGCCAAAATTATGTGCTATAAGGAGATGAAGGATTTTCCACTCGCCTATAGCTTGGCACAGGCTTATGTACAAAGCTATCCAATGGATACCAAGGGTGCGGATATCTTGGCTTATTTGGATACGAGAGTGAATATTGATGACCGGCCAATCAATGATAAATTTCATGTGTTGCCGGAAAATCAAGTAGAAAATGAGGCAATTGCTGAGTAACAATAATTATATTATGTAAACTAAACGAGGTCTTATGTTTGAAAACAAAGAAGAAATAGAACAAGTAATCTTATTTGCTGTTGATTTGAATCAGGGTGACAATGTCGAAGAAAACCTGGATGAGCTGTCTGAACTCGTGGAAACAGCCGGTGCCGAGGTTGTAGGGCGCATGATTCAGAACAAGGAGAGTATCGAAAAAGCAACGTATCTCGGTTCCGGAAAGACAGAGGAATTGCGCCTTTTGATTGAGGAAACGCAAGCAACCGGTGTGGTCTGTGATGACGAGCTTTCACCGATACAGATGAAGAACCTGGAACAATATCTCAATGTAAAGGTGATGGACCGTACCATGGTCATCCTTGATATCTTTGCGAAGCATGCGGTTACCAGAGAAGGTAAGATTCAGGTGGAGCTGGCACAGCTAAAATATCGCAGCAGCCGATTGATTGGTGCAGGGCATGCCATGTCCAGACTCGGTGGTGGTATCGGAACCAGAGGTCCCGGTGAAAAGAAGCTGGAGGTGGACCGTCGTTTAATCAAAGACCGTATCGCCAAATTATCCGCAGATTTAAAGGATGATATTGCACATCGTGAGGTCATGCGTAAGCAGCGTATGACGAGTAATCTGCCGATTATTTCGATTGTCGGATATACCAATGCAGGCAAATCAACTTTGCTTAACCATATGACACAGGCAGGCGTGATTGAGGAGGATAAATTGTTTGCAACTCTGGATCCAACCTCGCGCAATTATAAGCTTGCAAATGGTCAGGAAGTGATTCTCACCGATACGGTAGGATTTATCAGAAAACTGCCACATCATCTGATCAATGCCTTTCGTTCGACTTTGGAAGAAGCAAAATATGCAGATATCTTGTTACATGTGGTGGATATTTCGAATCCACAGGCAGATTCTCATATTTTGACTGTATATGAAACTTTGAAAGAACTTGGTGTGAAGGATAAGCCGATTATCACCTTGTTTAATAAGATTGACTGCGTGGAAGCGCTTCCGGTTGTGAAGGATTTTCAGGCAGATTATACGCTCCATATCTCAGCAAAAAAAGAAATTGGATTTGATGATTTATCGCGCATACTGGAGGACGTGATAAACCAATCCAGAGTGTATATTGAAAAACTGATAGGCTACCAGGATGCCGGATTGATTCAGCGTATCCGAAAAAGTGGCAATTTACTGGAAGAAGATTACAGGGAGGATGGCATATTTGTACGTGCCTATGTTCCCAAGAGTTTAGGCATACAACCATAGGAGAAACGATGGAATTACCGGTTTTATTTGAAGAAAATATGAAAACCTTGTTAGGAGAGGAATACGATTCCTACAAAGAATGTCTGGACCATCCTATGTATCACGGTATTCGTGTAAATACAAGCAAGATATCGGTGGAAGAATTCTTGAAGATACAGCCATTTCATCTAAAACCGATTCCGTGGTGTGAAAATGGATTCTATTACGATGAAACAGTAGATAAACCATCCAAGCATCCGTTTTATTATGCTGGTTTGTATTATATTCAGGAACCGTCTGCGATGACACCCGCCAATGTCATTCCGGTTACACCGGGTGACCGTGTGCTTGACATCTGTGCAGCGCCCGGAGGAAAATCCACAGAGCTTGCAGCAAAGCTAAAGGGAAAAGGGATTTTGGTTTCCAATGATATCAGTGCTTCTCGTGCAAAAGCGTTGCTTAAGAATCTGGAGGTCTTTGGCATAGAAAATGCCTTGATTGTGAGTGAGGCACCATACAAGCTTGCAGAACGGTTTCCGGCTTATTTTGATAAGATATTGATTGATGCGCCATGTTCAGGAGAAGGCATGTTTCGTAAATCGGTATCCATGATTACCGCATGGGAAAACAACGGGAATCAATTGTTTGCAGATTTACAAAGACAGATTTTGGAACAGGCAGTGAAAATGCTAAAGCCGGGTGGAACCTTGCTTTATTCTACCTGTACATTTGCACCTCTTGAAAATGAGCAATCCATCGAATATTTGCTTTCTTTGGATGAATCTCTGGAGCTTGTTGATTTTGAAAAATATCAGGATTTTGACTGTGGACATCCACAGTGGGGAAATACGGGAAATGAAGAACTAAAAAAATGTGCCAGACTCTGGCCGCACAAAATAGAGGGCGAGGGACATTTTGTTTGTCTTGTGAAAAAGCAGGGGATTACTTCAAACCAGTCCAATTACGGTGATTATGCGATTCGAAAAGCGAAATTGCCGGATTTTGTACGTGAATTTTTGTCTCATGTGAATCGTCCTTTTACGGAAAATCGTTTTGAGATTTCGGCTGATAAATTGTATTATATTCCGGAAAGCTTTCCTCAGGTAAAAGGACTTCGGATTCTTCGATGTGGTCTTTATATGGGTGAGATTAAGAAGAACCGATTTGAACCAAGTCAGTCGCTTGCAATGGTACTAAAGGACGAGGAATTTGATAACTGTTTGCATCTGGATACAGATGATCAAAGAGTATTGCGCTATCTGAAAGGAGAGACCATCGACTACGGGGAAGATATCAAGGATGGTTATGTCCTTGTCTGTGTGGATCGTTATCCTTTGGGATGGGGAAAAGCCAGTCGCGGAAGCTTGAAAAATAAATATTTACCTGGATGGAGGTTGATGTCTTAGCTTGACATCACGTACAATTATGCTCAAAAGAAAAGAAAAAGGCGAATACGAATATATCAGATATTACAAATACACAAAGCTGCTGGGATGTCTCATCCTGGCAGCTATGATTGCGTTTGTGCTTCTTTCGATGTTGTTTTTATTTGGAGATACAGCAAGGGTGATTGTGGTTGTCGCTATTTTACTCACACTGCCTTTTGCAAAAATGTTGGTGGCGTATATTATGTGCGCGAAGTTTCAGCCTATGAAGGCGGAGGATGCACAGTCGATTCAGGCTTGTGTATCAGAAACAACCGAGAATCTGTTGTTTGATGTTGTGATTACACAATATGAAGGCATGCAATTTTATGAATCCTTGCTTGTCAAAAATGGCAGTGTCTGTGCCTTGGTACTGGATGCGCAATATGAACAGAAAAAGAAAACATACAAAGAAGCACTCGAAAAGGCAATTTTGAATCAAAAGTACGATTTTCATATCCATATCTATCATGATCTGGAGCAATATAAGAAGAAAATTCGTAGTATTCACGAACCAAATGATCAAAATCGTTTGATTGACCGCTTTATGCGTGATCAGATTTTGGGATTTAGTGTATAAGAGGAGTAGAGCATGGTTGAATTACAGGTAAGTAGTCAGGATGCCGGTCAGAGACTCAATAAATATTTGATGAAATACTTAAATCAGGCACCATCATCCTTTATCTATAAAATGCTGCGAAAAAAGAATATTACACTAAATGGAAAGAAAGCTTCCGGAGATGAAAAACTGGAAGAAAAGGATTGTATTAAATTGTTTCTTGCAGATGATACAATCCGTCAATTTCGAGAAGAGATAGTAGTGAGTGTTTCTTCATCATCCGGGAAACAGACAATCGAATGTAAGGTTTTGTATCAGGATGATGATATTCTGGTTGTTCATAAACCGGCAGGCGTACTGTCACAAAAGGCAAAGCAAAAGGACTATTCGATGAATGAACGGATTTTGGATTATTGTCTGGATGAAGGCTTGGTGACAAAACAATCTTTGGAAACCTTCAAACCGTCTGTCTGCAACCGTCTGGACCGTAACACTTCCGGTATCCTGTTAGCAGGAATTACCTTAAAGGGAAGTCAGATGCTTTCTGAAAAGTTAAGAGAACGAAGCTGCGATAAGTATTATTATACCATTGTAAAAGGCGAGATGAAGCAGACTCTTCATGAGAAAGCCTATATCGTAAAAAATACAAAAACGAATCAGTCCGTTGTGACACGGACAAAACCAAAAACCTCTGATTATCGAACGATTGAGACAGAGTTTATACCTGTAAGTGTCAATCGAGGGTATAGTTTATTAAAAGTAAAGCTATATACAGGTAAGTCTCACCAGATTCGTGCACATTTGCAAGCGTGTGGATATGCGATGCTTGGAGATGAGAAATATGGAAGTCATGCATTAAATCAGGTGTTTAAGAAAGAATATAAGTTATCCCATCACTTGCTTCATGCGGGAGAAATTCGTTTTTCCAAGGAGTGGGTGATTAAAGACCCGCTTCCGGAGATATTTATTTCTATCGCAAAAGCACTTGAGTTAACCATAACAGATATTATGTAAACTAAAGGATAAAAATGGCAACATGGAATTCAAGAGGATTAAGAGGTTCCACCTTAGAGGAATTGATTAATCTGACCAATGAATTGTATATGGAAAAAAAGCTGGCACTTGTGCAAAAGATTCCAACACCGATTACCCCGGTAAAGATTGACCAAAACAGTGGTCAGATTAAGCTGGCATATTTTGAAAAGGATTCAACTGTAGATTATATTGGCGTTGTGCAGGGCATTCCGGTTTGCTTTGATGCAAAGGAATGCGCGGTGGATACCTTTCCACTTCGAAATATCCATGAGCATCAGCTGGAATTTATGCGCAGATTCGAACAACAACAGGGAATCAGCTTTCTGCTTATCATGTTTACACATAGAAATTCCTTTTATTATATGCGTTTATGCGAATTAGAAGGATATTTGGAGCGAGTCAAGCAGGGACATGCGAAAAATTTCAAATATGAAGAGCTTGATGAAAAATATTTTTTGAAATCACAATCCGGTGCACCGATTCATTACCTGAATGGCTTGCAACAGGATCTGTTAGAAAGAGAGGATACACATGTTTGATTTTTATAGAATGGGTGCTGCAGTGCCAAATGTGAAAGTTGCAGACGTAAGGTATAACAAAGAACAGATGCTTTCCTACATTCAAAAGGCGAAGGAACAGGGTGTCACCTTGCTTACATTTCCGGAATTGTGCCTGACCGGGTATACCTGTGCGGATCTCTTTTTACAAAGCTGTTTGTTGGAAGAGGCAAAGAACGCAGCTTATGACATTGTGCAACAATGCGCGGATATCGACATGATTCTCGCATTTGGTATGCCTTTAGAGATTCAAAATGCACTGTACAATGTTGCAGTCATTGCCTATAAGGGCAGGGTCTGCGGTATCAATGTCAAAACGTTTTTGCCAAATTACAACGAATTCTATGAAAAAAGATGGTTTTCGGCTGCAGATTGCTTGATGGATGATACGATTATGGCATCTGAGCTGTTTGAAAAAATATCTATAGAAGATGATTATGATATTCCAATCGGAAATGATATCATTTACCAGCTGCAAAAGGGGTATTGCTTTGGTGTTGAAATCTGTGAAGACCTCTGGGCTCCGGTTACGCCGTCCGATTATATGGCGATGCAGGGTGCGCAGGTGATTTTGAATTTGAGTGCGAGCAATGATACGATTGGAAAGCGTGAATATAGAAGAGCTTTGGTTTCCCATAAATCAACGGCTTTGATGTGTGCATATCTCTATGTGTCCGCCGGTAGTGCAGAAAGCAGTACGGACCTTATTTTCTCAGGACATAGCATGCTTGCAGAAAATGGAAAGATTCTTTATGAAAATGACTGTATTGCAGATGATGATTACCTTTTGGTTATGGACTTAGACCTCGGAAAGATTCAGGCAAACCGGTTAAAGGGAAAGACGTATCAGGATAGCGCCAGAATCTATGGAAGTATGCAGCCTATGAGACGTGTATTGATTTCGCAGGAAGAAGATATGACATGTGACGGAACGTATCTTTCCATAAGACCACATCCATTTACACCGAAGGACAGTCACAGAAGAAAAGAGCGTTGTATGCAGATCTTCCGGATGCAGATTGGTGGATTACAGCAACGTTTACGGGTATGCGGAAGCAAGATGGTAATCGGTGTTTCCGGTGGTATGGATTCCACATTGGCCTTATTGGTTGCCGCGCAGACATTGAAAAAGATGGGAAAGCCGATGACAGACCTTGTAGGTATTACCATGCCTGCTTTTGGTACAACGAACCGAACCTATCAAAATTCTATTGATTTGATGAAATCCCTTGGCATTACGACAAAGGAGATTCCGATAAAAGAAGCCTGTCTCTTGCATTACGCAGACATCGAACACGACGCAAATACACACGATATCACTTATGAAAATGTACAGGCACGTGAGCGAACTCAGGTATTGATGGATTATGCCAATAAAATAGGTGCAATCGTGGTGGGAACCGGTGATTTGTCAGAGCTTGCCCTTGGCTGGTGTACCTACAATGCAGATCAGATGAGCATGTATGGTGTCAATGCAAGTATTCCAAAGACGCTTGTAAAATGGATGATTGCGAGTGTTGTGGAAGCAAATATCTTCCCGGAAAGTACAAAGATTCTGGAGGATATCATCGATACACCGATTAGCCCGGAATTACTGCCACCGGATGAAAATGGAAATATCGTTCAAAAAACAGAGGATTCCGTGGGGCCATATGAATTACATGATTTCTTCTTGTATTATGTAATGCGTTATGGATTTGCACCGGACAAGATATACTGGCTTGCGAAAAAAGCATTTGAAGCACAATATGATGAGAATACGATATTAAAATGGATGAGGACGTTCTATCAAAGATTCTTCTCGCAGCAATTTAAACGTAGCTGTATGCCGGATGGTGTCAAAGTAGGTAGTGTATGCCTGTCACCGAGAGGCGATTGGCGTATGCCGAGTGATGCGAGTGTCAGATTGTGGATGGATATTTTGGAAAAGCTGTAACTTAGAATGGAAAGGACTTCAGTAGATTTACTGGAGTCTTTTTTATTGCATAAAAATCGAACATTTATTCGATAAAAGTATTGACAAAAGAACAAATGTTCTGTATAATACAAACATCGAACAAATGTTCAACAGGTATTACAGATATAACATATTGAGAGAGGGGAATTTTATGAACGCAAGATCCAGACAAAATTCGGTATTGAATATCATGACAACACATTACAGAGGAATCATCTTCAGCTTTTGTATTTTACTTGGTCTGTTTATTATTTTCGGTTCTGCCGGAAAGAAACAACAGGCAGAAGCAGCTACTTCAAACTTGAAATATTATAAGTGTATTACTATCACAGACGGTGATACGTTTTGGAGCATCGCCGAGGAAAACTATTCAGAAGAGTATGAAAGCTACGAAGATTATATTGACGAAGTCAAATTCATCAATAATCTGACCAATGATACGATTTATAACGGAGCAACTCTGGTAGTTCCATACTACCAGTCTCCGTCATAAATAAATTCCATACCATACCTTATTTTGAGCCGGAAGGAAAAACCTTCCGGTTCTTTTTCTGTGATATATGAGTTGAAAACACCGTCATTTTCCATTATAATATGTAGGTTAAATATATCATAAAATGTGAAAGGAAAAAGGCATGAACCAACAAATGATTCCAGTCATGGAGCCGGATAGACAATACTATTTTATGAATGCATGCAAGTTACTTGTATGCGAACAACAGGCAGCCCTGAATCGTAATCTGACCTATTGCATTTCGACATTCGGATGTCAGATGAATGCACATGATTCTGAAAAGTTAAAGGGAATTATGGACGAGATTGGATACGAGGAAATTGAGGATGAAAATGCTGACTTTGTAATATTTAATACCTGTACCATTCGTGAGAATGCCAATCAGAAATTATACGGACATCTTGGACATGTGAAGGCATTGAAAAAGAAGAATCCGAACATGGTTGTTTGCTTGTGCGGATGTATGATGCAGGAAAAACATGTCTTAGATACGATTCGTCAGAAATATAAGTTTGTAGATATTGTATTTGGAACACATAATATTTATAAATTGTCAGAGCTTATCCATACGCATTTGACAACAAAGCAACCGGTGATTGAGGTTTTGGATGAGAGTAGTCAGGTGGTCGAGCAGCTTCCAAGAAAGCGCAAATACAGCTTCAAATCCGGTGTAAATATCATGTATGGATGTAACAACTTCTGTACCTATTGTATCGTTCCGTATGTGCGCGGAAGAGAGCGAAGCCGTAAAAAAGAAGAAATCCTTGCCGAGGTAGAAGCATTGGCAAAGCAGGGGATTACAGAGATTATGTTGCTTGGACAAAATGTGAATTCCTATGGCAACATCTACGAATATCAGGATGGAAAGATTGTTCAGGTGGATGATAAGGATAAAATCGGTTTTCCACAGCTGTTAGAAGAAATCTGTAAGATAGATGGAATCACCAGAGTGCGGTTTATGACCAGTCATCCAAAGGATTTGTCAGATGAATTGATTGCTGTGATGGCAAAGGAAGATAAAATCTGCAAACATCTGCATCTTCCGGTACAATCCGGTTCTACGAGTGTACTGACCCGCATGAATCGTCGTTATACAAAGGAACATTATCTCAATCTTGTAAAAAGGATTCGGGAAGCAATGCCGGATATTTCACTGACTACGGATATTATTGTGGGATTTCCGGGTGAAACAGAAGAAGACTTTCAGGATACGCTTGATATCGTACGCCAGGTTGAATATGACCAGGCATTTACATTTATCTATTCGAAACGTACAGGAACGCCTGCTGCCGTCATGGAAGATCAGGTAGAAGAAGCGGTGGTAAAAGACCGTTTTGACCGTTTGCTTCGTTTGGTAAATGAGATATCAAATAAAAAAACTGCCAGATTTACGGGCATGATCAAACCGGTTTTAGTAGAGGAAATGAATCATCAGGATGCAAATCTGGTGACAGGACGAACGATGGAAAATGTAACGGTTCATTTTCCCGGTACAAAAGAAATGATTGGAACAACTGTGGATGTAAAGCTTGCAGAGTGCAAGGGCTTTTACTTCCTGGGAGAAAGGTTGGGCGAATAATATGGCAAAACTGTCTCCGATGATGGAGCAATATGTTGCAACAAAGGAACAATATAAGGATTGTATTTTATTTTACCGTCTGGGTGATTTTTACGAGATGTTTTTTGATGATGCATTGCTTGCTTCGAAAGAGCTTGAAATCACATTGACGGGAAAAGACTGTGGCTTAAAAGAGCGTGCACCGATGTGTGGCGTTCCCTTTCATGCGGTGGATAATTATCTGAATCAGCTGGTGAAAAAAGGGTATAAGGTTGCGATTGCAGAGCAGGTAGAGGACCCAAAGCTTGCAAAGGGCCTGGTAAAACGGGAAGTCATCCGCATTGTCACACCGGGAACCAATATCTCACAGGAAAGTCTGGAGGAATCCAAGAACCGATATTTGATGACTTTATCCATATATGAGAAAAATTACGGTATCTCTGTTGCGGACCTTTCTACCGGTGTATTTAAGACTACACAGGTAAGCTCCGTGGATAAGATTATTGACGAAATCAATAAATATCAGCCATCTGAGATTTTGTATGACAGTGAGATACAGGAAGGCAAGACAGACCTTGAAGCTGTTTTTGACAAGCTTTTGATTGCAAACTTTGTTTCTCCGGGGCATTACAGGGACTATGAAAGTGCAGCGATGACTTTGAAACGCCAATTTAGCGTTACAAGTCTGGAGGGAATCGGGTTAAAGGACCTTCCTGCCTGTGTGCTTTCCTGCGGAGCGATGCTGCAGTATCTTCTGGAAACGCAGAAAAACAGCCTGCAGCATATCAACCATATACAGGTGTATTCTGTAGAGTCGTATATGCTTTTAGATTCCTCTACAAGAAGAAATCTGGAATTGACCGAAACCTTGCGGGATAAACAAAAAAAAGGCTCTTTGCTTTGGGTTTTGGATAAGACCAAGACGGCCATGGGCGCACGGAAACTGCGTGAATATGTGGAACAGCCGTTGCTCAATCAAGCGGATATCGAAGCACGTTTATCGGCTGTGGATGAATTGAAGCAGGAGATGATTGTCAGAGAGGAGCTTCGAGAGTATCTGAATACGGTCTATGATTTGGAACGATTGATGACCAGAATCTCTCTTCGTACAGCCAATCCCAGAGATTTGCTGGCCTTTCAGACTTCGATTCGATACTTGCCGGATATTTGCAACTTATTAGAACCGTTACAGGCGCAGATTTTCCGCAGTATTTACGAGGATTTTGATTCCTTGGAGGATTTGTATGCTTTATTGGATGCAGCCTTGGTGGAAGAACCACCGATTGCCATTAAAGAGGGAGGTATCTTTAAACAGGGATATCTGCCGGAAATTGATGAGCTTCGTCTTGCAAAGACAGAATGTAAGACGTGGCTTGCGGATTTAGAAGAACGGGAACGACAAAAGACCGGAATCAAGAATCTTCGAATTAAATATAATAAGGTATTTGATTACTATTTTGAAGTGACAAATTCCTTCAAGGATCAGGTGCCGGATTATTTTATACGGAAACAGACATTGACAAATGCAGAGCGATTTACAACCCCGGAACTCAATGAGCTTTCATCCAAGATTTTGGGCGCAGAGGATAAGCTTTATGCATTAGAATATGAGTGTTATGTAAATTTGAGAGAGACATTGGCGGATGCTTTGGTGCGCGTACAGAAGATGGCAGGTTATATTGCGCAATTAGATGTATATGCAAGTCTTGCTTATGTCGCAGAAAAGAATAACTATGTCCGGCCACAAATCAACCAAGAAGGAATATTGGATATCAAGGATGGCAGACATCCGGTTGTTGAACAGGTCTTGCGCAATGATAGTTTTATTGCCAACGATACATATTTGGATTCTGATGAGCACCGTATATCCATTATCACAGGACCGAACATGGCAGGTAAATCGACCTACATGCGTCAGACTGCCTTGATTGCACTGATGGCTCAGATTGGTTCCTTTGTACCGGCTGACAGTGCAAACATTTGTCTGAGTGACCGTATATTCACCCGTGTCGGTGCATCGGATGATTTGGCTTCCGGTCAGTCTACATTTATGATTGAGATGAACGAAGTGGCAAACATTCTGCGCAATGCAACCAAGGATAGTTTATTGATTTTGGATGAAATCGGACGCGGAACCTCGACCTTTGACGGACTTTCCATCGCATGGGCAGTAGTAGAATATATTGCCAACCCGAAGATTCTGGGAGCGAAGACGTTGTTTGCAACCCACTATCATGAATTGACAGAATTAGAAGGCAAATTGTCAGCTGTAAACAATTACTGTATTGCAGTACAGGAAAAGGGAGACGATATTGTCTTTTTGAGAAAGATTATACAGGGTGGTGCTGACAGAAGCTATGGTATTCAGGTTGCAAAGCTTGCCGGTGTGCCCGAAAGCGTCCTGCAAAGAGCGAGAGAGATTTGTAACCGGTTAATAGACAGTGATATCACAAAAAAGGTAAAGGATATTGACATTCAATCCCTGCAACCGGATTATGAAAAGAAACCGCAGAGAAGCGAAAGCTATGAACAGCTGAGTCTGTTTGCAAATCCAATCGAATCAGAGATTGCAAACGAACTGAAAAGCTTGGATATCAACAACATGACACCGATGAAGGCCATGTTATATTTACAGGAGTTAAAAGATCGATTAACCAAGGGGTAATATCGTATGATACAGTTATTAGATAAAGCAACCATAGATAAAATCGCAGCCGGTGAGGTCATTGAACGGCCTTCTTCGGTTGTAAAAGAGTTGCTTGAAAATTCTATCGATGCACATGCAACTGCAATCACAGTAGAAATCAAGGATGGTGGAAACTCTTTGATTCGTGTGACGGATAATGGAGATGGAATCGAAAAAGAGGATATCAAAAAAGCCTATATGCGACATGCAACCAGCAAGATTACTTCTGTAGAAGACCTGGATTCCATTGGGTCTTTGGGTTTTCGAGGCGAAGCCTTGTCGACGATTGCAGCGGTGTCACAAACCGAGATGATTACGAAGACGAGTATGGATGTAACAGGTGTTCGATACGAAATTCATGGCGGACAGGAAATTGATTACAAGGAAGTCGGAGTACCAAACGGAACCACAATTGTTGTTCGCAATTTGTTTTATAACACACCGGCGCGAAAGAAATTCCTAAAGTCCAACATGACAGAAGGCTCGTATATCCTGGATTTGATTACAAAGATTGCGCTTTCTCATCCGGAGATTTCATTTAAAATGATTGCAAATGGACAGACGAAAATCGACACCTCAGGCAGTGGAAAGCTGAAGGATACCATATATCAGCTTTATGGCAGAGATATCACTGCAAATTTGATTCCGGTTTTCTATGAGAAGGATGACATCAAGATTTCGGGATTTATCGGAAAACCGTTTATTGCGCGTGGAAATCGAGGCTTGGAAAACTATTTTATCAATCATCGCTATATCAAGAGCAATGTGGTAAACCGGGCCATTGAAGAAGGATACCGAACCTTTGTGATGCAACACAAGTTTCCGTTTACGGTATTGTTTTTAGATTTGCCACAGGAACAGTGCGATGTCAATGTCCATCCAACCAAGATGGAATTTAAGTATCACAATGAAAAGCTGCTGTTTGAGGTATGCTGTAGCGCGGTCAAAGAAGCTCTGACACATAAGGAAATCATACCAAAGGATCAGGAGCGTAAAGTAGCAGCTCCGGTTATCAATAAACCAAAGGAGAAACCGGCGGAGCCTTATGAGCAGGCAAGAAATATTCCAAAACCAAATGGAAGAGTTGCAAGCTATAGTCCAAGCTACAAGATTTTGGAATCCCTGAAGGCTGCGGAAGACGGTTCGAAACCGGATTTGACACCATTACTGAAAGATGACGGGGTAAAATACGAGCCACAGCAACCATCAAAGAAACCGCTTAATATACCGGAAAAACAAGAGGTTCCACAGACACAAAAACAGGAAACAATAGTTGAAAGTCATAAAGCGGAATCGAAAAAACAAGAAGAAACACCGACTGTGGAAGAAAAGAAAAGCACAGTCGGAATTACCTATAACAAACAAAAGATGGTGCAGACCACGATGTTTGATGATGATTTTCTGACGGAAAAAGCCAGAATCAGCCATCGGGTCATCGGACAGGTGTTTGATACCTATTGGTTGATTGAATATGGACAACAGCTTTACATCATGGATCAGCATGCTGCACATGAAAAGGTAAAGTTTGAAGAATTGATGGAAAATCTAAGAAACAAACAGGTGTATTCCCAGCAGCTGATGCCGCCGATGGTCGTAACTGTCACATATACGGAAAGACAGGCTATTTTAGAACATTTTGATCTGTTTATGAAGATTGGCTATGATATCACAGAATTTGGTGGAAATGAGTTCAAAATCAATGCCATACCAAGTAATTTGTTCGGGATTCATGGTCGGGAAATGTTTATGGAATTTGTGGGTTCTCTGATTCAAAATTCCGGATATATGTCCAATGATTTATTTGTAAAGAAATTGTCAACGATGGCCTGTAAAGCAGCCATCAAAGGAAATATGAAGATGTCATTTCAGGAGGCAGACGCGTTATTGGACCGCTTGTTAGAGCTTGATAATCCATATACCTGTCCACATGGAAGACCAACGATTATTTCCATGAGTAAAACAGAGTTGGAAAAGAAATTCCAACGAATTGTATCGTAGACGAAGATTAGGAATTATTATGGAAAAAACAAAGAAACAAGTCATTATATTAACCGGTCCCACAGCAGTGGGAAAGACGGAGCTTTCCCTGCGGCTTGCAAGGGAATTACAGGGAGAGATTATCTCTGCGGATTCGATACAGGTATATAAACATCTCGATGTGGGTTCTGCAAAGATTCGACCGGAAGAGATGCAGGGGATAAGACATCACTTGATTGATATCTTAGAACCGACAGAGCCGTTTCATGTCCTGGATTTTCAGACAAGGGCAAAGGCTGCGATGGAGGAGATTTATGAAAGAGGTCATATTCCGATTGTGGCAGGCGGAACCGGGTTTTATATTCAGGCTTTGTTATATGACATTCATTTTTCGGAGGAAGAATCCGATGGTTATCGGGAAGAATTAGAAGCACTTGCAGAGGAAAAGGGAAACGCATATTTGCATGAGATGTTATGTGAGGCAGACCCGGAATCTGCACAAGCCATTCATGAAAATAACCGGCAAAGGGTGATTCGGGCTTTGGAGTATTACCATCAAACGGGGAAGAAATTTTCGGCACACAATGAGGCAGAGCGACTTCGGGAATCTCCATATGAATTTGCTTATTTTGTTTTGACAAAGAATCGTCAAACTTTGTATCGGGATATTGAAAAGCGAATCGATTTGATGATGGATGCCGGATTAATCGAAGAAGTACAAAATCTGATAGACACTTATCATGTGACGCAGGATTGTACAAGCATGCAGGGAATCGGATACAAGGAAATCTATGAATATCTTACAAAGCAATGCAGCCTGGATGAGGCGATTTACAATCTAAAGCTTCATACCAGACATTTTGCGAAGCGCCAGCTGACATGGTTTCGTAGAGAAAAGGATGTGATTTGGCTGGATAAGGATTTGCTAAATACAGAAGATGCGTTGATGCAGGAGATTTACCGACATCTTGCAGAAAGATTTGGAGGAAGATATGCAAATAGCTGATAATTTGAAACAATATTACGAAGATTTAGGCATCAGTGAGTCTGTTTACGATTTTTGTATGAAGATTGAGAAGAATTTGCAGGAGCGTTTTTTGGAAATAGACCGCATTGCAGAGCAAAATCAATTAAAAGTGCTTACCGCCATGCAGGAAGCACAGTTTTCAGAAGCACATATGAATGGAACCACCGGTTATGGTTATAATGACCGTGGTAGAGAAGCGATAGAAGAAATCTATGCAAAGGTCTTTCATACCGAAGATGCGCTGGTGCGTCAGCAGATTACATGTGGTACCCATGCGCTTTCGATTGCACTTTCTGCGAATTTAAGACCGGGAGATGAGATTTTGTCTCCGGTTGGAAAGGTATATGATACCTTGGAAGGTGTGATTGGTATTCGCAAGTCAAAGGGAAGTCTTGCAGAGTTTGGAATCACCTTCCGCAAGGTGGATTTGCTGGAGGATGGAAGCTTTGATTTTGATAATATCCGAAAAAATATCAATGAAAAGACAAAGTTAATCGAGATTCAGCGTTCAAAAGGCTATGATGTGAGACCAACCCTGTCAGTAAAACAGATTGGGGAAGTGATTTCCTTTATCAAATCCATCAAACCGGATGTCATCTGCATGGTAGATAATTGTTATGGTGAGTTTGTTGAAACCATTGAGCCAAGTGATGTAGGTGCTGATTTGGTGGTTGGTTCTCTAATCAAAAACCCGGGCGGTGGATTGGCACCGATTGGCGGATATATTTGCGGAAGGGCGGAATATATTGAAAATTGTGCCTATCGTCTGACAACTCCCGGACTGGGGAAGGAAGTTGGTGCTTCTCTCGGTGTCACACGTTCGATTGCGCAGGGACTGTTTTTGGCACCAACGGTTACGGCCTCTGCATTAAAGGGCGCAATTTTTGCAGCCAATATCTATGAAACCTTAGGATTTAAGTCCGTACCAAATGCAACACAAAGCAGACATGACATTATTCAGGCGGTTGAATTTGGAAAACCGGAGTATATTCAGGCATTTTGTGAGGGAATCCAGGCAGCAGCGCCTGTTGACAGCTATGTAACACCGATTCCTTGGGATATGCCGGGATATGACAGTCCGGTCATAATGGCAGCAGGTGCATTTGTCAGTGGCGCTTCCATCGAGTTATCTGCAGATGCGCCAATGAAAGAGCCTTATGCAGTTTATTTTCAGGGTGGACTGACCTATCCACATGCAAAATTTGGTATTATCAAATCTTTGCAAAAAATGGTAGAAAAAGGCTTGGTTGTATGCTAGACTAGGCATGGCTATCTTTCGTACCCGGAGCGACGAAAGGAGAAACATGCACAATTTAATCAAAAACCTGGCTGCTTGTGAAAGACCGTATGAAAAGGCACTTCGTTACGGGGTAGAGACACTCAGCGATGCGGAACTGCTTTCTTTGGTACTTCGTACAGGAACAAAAGATACCGGAGTTTTAGGCATTGCAAATCAGATCTTGAATATTCACCCCACACAAAAGGGATTGATCGGGTTGAATTATCTGTTGGTATCTGATTTGAAGGAGATTCCCGGAGTAGGGGATGTGAAGGCCATTCAGATTCTGGCTGTTGCAGAGCTTGCATATCGTATGAATCTGGAAAAAGCACAGACACTTCTGGAATTTCAAAATCCGCAGACGATTGCGGACTACTATATACAAAAGTGTAAATACTTTACAACAGAGCATGCATTTGTGCTTTTACTTACGAATGCGCATACCCTGATTAAGGAAATAGAGCTTTCGAACGGAACCGTGAATCAGACACAGTTATCTCCGCGGGAGGTCTTTCTGGAAGCGGTTCGATATGGAGCGGTCCATATTATATTGGTACACAATCATCCATCCGGATATCCGGAGCCGAGTCAGGCGGATGTTGTGATTACAAGGCAGATACAGGAAGCCGGAAAGATTATGAATATACAATTATCTGATCATATTATTGTAGCGCAAAATAGCTATATCAGTATGTTGGAACGAGGTTTGTTATGAGATATGACCGTAGAAAAGATTTACATCCGAAATATCTGTTGCTGACATTGACGATTGTCTGTGTCTTGCTTTTGGTGGGTTCATATATGGCAGCAGATAAAGTCGCATTTATAAAGGTATATACCGGAAAAATTGTGACTCCGATTCAAAAAGGTATGAACGAGATTGGACTTTGGACCGATTCCAAAGTGAAAAATATCAATCAAATCAAAAAGCTGACAGAAGAAAAGGAAGCACTTGAGGCAGAACTTTCATCCTGTAAACAGGAAGTGACAAATTATCAAAACCGTATGTTGGAATTAGAGGAATTGCGCAAGCTCTATGATCTGGATGAATCTTATCCGGATTATGAGAAAACCGTTGCACATGTGTTTGCGAAGGATGCTTCCTCCTGGTTTTCAAGCTTCTATATTGATAAGGGAAGCAAGGATGGATTGTTTAAGGGTGCAAATGTCATGTGTGATGATGGGTTAGCAGGTATCATTACAGAATGTTATGATGACTATGCGAAGGTTCGCGCCATTATCGATGACAAATCCAATATTAGTGCCAAGGTTATGCCTGCAAATGCGCTTTGCACGGTAGAAGGTGATTTAAAGCAGTATCAAAATGGATATTTGATTGTAAAAAACATTGATAAGGACGCGCATGTAAGTGTAGGAGACAAGATTGTTACCTCGCCTATTTCGGATTTGTATCATTCGGGACTCATTATTGGTTATGTTGCAAAGACCTCCTTTGACACGAACAATTTGACTATGACTGCATACATCACACCTGCTGTAGATTTTTCCAATCTGTCAAATGTATTAATTATTTCTGATCCAAAAAAGCAACCTGAAACAAAATAAACGGAGTAGAGGATGTTATGAAAAAGACAATTGAAAGAATTGTTGTACTTGCAATTTTAATCATAATTAATTTTGTGTTGCAATCCACAGTCTTTGGATATCATCGATTAGGTGCTATCACACCCAATTTGTTGTTGATATTAACCATGAGTTTTGGCTTGATGCGTGGTCGTAAAGAGGGTATGCTTGTCGGTTTGTTTAGCGGATTATTGATGGATGTCTTTTTTTCCACATTGTTGGGACCATATATGCTTTTATATATGCTGATTGGTTATGCAAATGGATTGCTGCATAAGAGCTTTATGATTGAAGACGTATTGTTATCACTGATTGTTATTATCATAGATGAGTTTGTTTTTCATACATTCATCTATGTATTTTGTTTTTTACTTAAAAACCGTATGGATTTTGCCGGATATATGTATTATATCATTTTACCGGAAATACTATGTACGGCACTAATCACCATATTAATATATAAGTTTTATGTTTATATCAATAAACGACTAAAGGGTGAAGATTCATAAACATGTTACTGGAAATTTTATCATCAATTAAAGAAATCATTTTAGACTATGTAAAACATCGGCTGTTTCCGGTTACGGTGGTTATCATAGTCTTATTTTCGATTCTTGTTCATCAACTGTTTGTTCTGCAAATCCAGGAAGGACAGGAACATCTGGATAATTTCACATATAAATCCAAGAAAACACTAACCATTGATTCGGTTCGTGGAAATATCAAGGATTGCAATGGCAATCTGCTTGCATATAACGAATTGTCCTATTCTGTTGTATTGAGCAATGATGCTGCGCAGGCACCGCTTGCAAAGAAGTTAGGGGTTTCTGAAAATGAATTAAAAAACCAAATCATTTACCAGACTATTCAAATATTAAAGAATAATGGGGATCGTCTGGCAATCGATTTTCCGATTCAATTAAACGAAAAAAATGAATTTGAATTTACAATCAAAGATCAGCCGCTTAAGAATTTTTTTAAAGATGTCTATGCAAAAACAGATTTTGATGCTTTGACGGATGAACAGAAAAATTCCACTGCACAGGATATTATGGATTATCTAAACAATAAGATATTTGATGTATCCTCAGAGTACGATCGTGCAAGCGATTTGGAGATTGTTGCATGTCGCTATAAGCTGTGGATGAACCGATATCAGCAATATGTGCCGGTAACCATTGCCTATGATATTTGCGAACAGAGCAATGCTGCGATTATGGAGCATGCGGATGAACTGCCGGGAATCTCGGTTTCCGTTAAGTCTTTAAGACGTTACAATGATTCCAAGTATTTTGCACATATTATTGGATACATTGGTGCTATTTCCGACGAAGAACAAAAGTCCATCAATGCAAATTTACCGGATGAACAGAAATACAAGGGTGGAGAAATGATCGGTAAAACCGGCATTGAACAATATTGTGAGAATGAGCTTCGTGGCCAAGCAGGTTCTGAAACCATGTATGTTGACAATCTCGGTAAAGTGATAGAGACGGTGTCAACGACTCCGGCGCAGGCGGGAAATGATGTCTATCTGACACTGGATTTGAATCTGCAAAAATATTGCTATGATACATTGGAAGACGAGATTACATCTATCATACTTACGTATCTGAAACCTGTGAATACAGTATTTGCAAAAGAAAATGCAGATATCCCAATATCCGATGTGTATTTTGGTTTGTTTAACAACAATTATTTGAAGCTGGATGCTATGCGTGCCGAGGATGCAACACAGACGGAAAAAGCTTGCGTAAAAGCCTTTGATGAACAAAAAGAGCAGACAATCAAAACCATTGACCGCATTTTGACAAAGGATTTTACACCATTATTCGGTTTGGATTCTACTTATCAGGATTATATGGAATATATCTGCGAATTTTTGAGCAATCAAGATGTGTTCCATACCTCTATGATAAAAAAAGATGATAAGGAATTTATAGATTATACAAACAACCAGACATCTTTGGAGCATTATCTGAAATATGCCATCAGTATGGAAGCTATCGAGCTTTCAAAGCTGGATGTTGCAAGTGATTATTATGATAACAATGAAATCTATGAGGCACTTTGTAATTATATTTTAGATTCTTTGAAAGAGGATACTGAATTCGACAAGCTGGTTCTGAAATATATGTTACAATCGGGTGAAATTCCAGGCAGTATGGTTGTACAATTGCTGTATGATCAGGATATTTTGAATGTAGATGGAGATACGGAATATCAGGAATTTATGGCAGGAAATTATGCAGCCTATGACTTTATGCGAAAGAAGATTCAAAGTCAGGAGATTACACCTGCCATGCTGGCGCTTGATATCTGTTCCGGTTCGGTTGTTGTAACAGATGTAAATACCGGTGATGTCAAGGCGATGGTCAGCTATCCGAGCTATGACAACAATTTACTGACCAATGAAGTGAATACACAGTATTACAATCAGCTTTTGGAAGATAAGACAACCCCTCTGTATAATCGGGCAAGTCAGCAGAGAACGGCTCCGGGTTCCACATACAAGGTATTATCCTCCATTGCCGGTTTATCAGAAGGTATTATTACAACGGATTCGGTGTATTTTTGTGGTGGTGAATTTGACAAGATTGATCCACCGCCAAAATGCTGGGGTAATTCCGCACACGGTGGTCTCAGTGTAACATCGGCCATTCAACATTCCTGCAATTTGTTTTTCTATAATGTAGGATATGACCTATCGATTACCTCTGAGCACAAATACAACGATGCATATGGTCTCGAACGCATTGAAAAATATGCAAAGCAGTTTGGTCTTGGAGATACTTCCGGTGTAGAGCTTCCGGAAATTGAGCCGCATATTTCGGATAATGATGCAGTTCGTAGTGCCATTGGACAGGGTAAAAATGTCTTTGCTCCGGTGCAATTAGCACGTTATGTTACGACAGTTGCAAATAGTGGAACCTGTTATGATCTTACCCTGATTGACAAGGTAACGGATTATAAAGGAAACCTCATAAGAAACAATGAGGCAAATGTAAAGAATACGGTACAATTACCGGAATCAACGTGGATGGCAGTTCATCAGGGTATGCGAAACGTAGTACGTTATTCTGCATCCTCTTCAGAATTGATTAATCAGATACAGGTACAGGTTGCCGGTAAAACCGGAACAGCGCAGGAGAGTGAGGTCAAACCGGACCATGCTCTGTTTATAAGTTATGCGCCTTTTGAAGCACCCGAAGTCGCTGTAACCTGTGTGATTCAAAATGGTTATTCCTCTGCAAATGCCCGTGAGCTTGCAGGATTTATCTATGTATCTATGTATGACAGTGATAAATTGGTAGGCGCAGAAATGAGTGGTAATGCAGAGCCTTCACAGGATTAATCCTGTAATAAATATAAAAGAGGTGAATCATGTTTCAACCCGTTGTACTCAAGGGTAACAAGACGGGAATTCGACTGATTATTTCCCCGGATGCAGATATGAAGCAAATCTGTGATTGTCTGCAGGATCGTTTAAAGGATTGTGGGGAGTATTATTCATGTTCACGCCCGATTCAAGTTACACTGGAAGGAAAGAATCTGACGGAGAAAGAGAAACAGGAGATACTGGATTTATTTATTGAAAAAGGAATCAAAATCAAAAAAGATACGAAAGACCTACCGCCTGCCAGGCAATCTATACTTCCGGAGAAAAATGGCTTGTTTTATGTTGGGTCGTTACGAAACGGACAATCCATTACTGCAGCAGCAAGTATTGTGATTGTTGGGGATGTAGAAGCCGGTGCCAGTGTAGAGTCTGAAGGGAATATCGTTGTAATTGGCAAATTACAGGGAACTGCAACCTCTGGCTGTAATGGCAGACAAGATACCTTTGTATATAGCCTGACATAAGAACGTGAAAACGAATTATGAAACAAGCATTGGAGGATGGAGTATGAGTGAGGTTATTGTCGTTACATCAGGAAAAGGTGGAGTGGGAAAAACAACCACAACAGCCAATATTGGATTTGCATTGGCAAAACACGGATTTGAAGTACTTTTGATTGATACGGACATTGGTTTACGTAATCTGGATGTCGTCATGGGTTTGGAAAATCGAATTGTATATAATCTGGTGGATGTTGTTGAGGGTAATTGCAGAGCCCATCAGGCGATTATCAAGGATAAAAAATGTGAAGGCCTTTCCCTTTTACCTGCGGCGCAAACCAGAGATAAATCAGCCGTTTCGCCGGAACAAATGGTAAAATTAGTTCAACAGCTCAAAGTAGATTTTGATTATATCATTATCGATTGTCCGGCCGGTATTGAGCAGGGATTTAAAAATGCAATTGCTGCTGCAAAAAGAGCAATCGTCGTAACAACCCCGGAAGTATCAGCCATTCGTGATGCAGATCGTATTATAGGGATTTTAAATGCAAATGAAATGCCAAGAATTGATTTGGTAATCAACAAAATCCGAAGTGATATGGTTAAACGTGGAGAGATGATGACAATTTCCGATGTTGTGGAGATACTGGGCGTTAATCATATTGGAAGTATCTATGACGATGAAAACATTGTGATTGCAAGTAATCGCGGAACCCCTATTGCAACGAAAAATTGTATGGCTGGAAAAGCCTATGATCAGATAGCACTTCGCATATGCGGACGTGCAGATTCAGCAAATGAAAAAAGAAACTCCGGCCTGTTTGGCTGGTTAAAAAAGAAGGATAAAGATGTTCACAAGATTCAGTCTCAGGGATTATAATTTCAAATTACTATTTTTAACTGTGATTGCGATGGCATGCGGATTAGTCATGATCAATAGCGCAGATGCATCCTTAACGCTCAAGCAGGGCTTAGGAGCTATGCTTGGCATTTTCATTATGATATTTGCTTCCTGCGTGAATTATGACTTTATCTGTCGGTTTTATCGGTTGTTTTATATCATCAATGCAGTGATTCTCATTATGGTTCTTTTGTTTGGTGTAGAGGTTAACTATGCAACACGCTGGATCATGGTTGGCGGATCAGGAGGCGTACAGTTTCAGCCGTCTGAGTTTTCAAAGATTTTGATGATTTTGTTTACGGCAACCTTTCTTGGAAAGCTAAAGGAAGAAAAGAAAATCAACACCTTCAAGGGCCTGGTTAGTTTTATGCTATTGATCGGGATTGCGCTTTTGCTGATTGTCGCAGAGCCAGACCTTTCGACTACGATTTGTCTGACCTTGGTACTCATTACGATGTTGTATTTGTCAGGGCTTAGCTATAAAATCATCGGCATTGTGTTACTGATATTTGTTCCCCTTGCCGGTTCGTTTTTATGGTATATCCAAAGGCCGGATCAGATTTTGCTCAAGGATTATCAGGTGAACCGTATCTTGCAGTTTATCTATCCAAGTGAATATGGAACCGATTATTCACAGCAAAATAACTCGATTATGGCGATCGGAAGTGGACAGTTAACGGGAAAAGGATTGAACACTTCCACGATTGCAACTGTTAAAGATGCAAACTTTATTTCCGAACAACAGACCGATTTTATTTTTTCCATTATAGGAGAAGAAATTGGCTTTATTGGAAGTGTAATAATTATTGCAATTTTACTGTTAATAGTGTTACAATGTATGAGTATAGCCAGACATGCAAAGGATACAAAAGGGATGCTGATTGCAGGCGGAGTTGGTTGTCTGATTGCATATCAATCCTTCATCAATGTTTCGGTTGCAACCGGAATTATACCGAATACAGGTATTCCGCTTCCGTTTATCAGCTATGGATTGAGTTCTTTGATTAGCATGTCGGCGGGTATCGGGGTTGTACTGAATATCAGTATGCAAAAAACAAATTATTAAGCTTTACTATATTACATTTATGAGGAGAACCGTATATGAACATCGGTTTAATTGCACATGACGCAAAGAAAAAGCTGATGCAGAATTTCTGTATTGCTTATCGGGGTATTTTAACACATCATGAATTATATGCCACAGGGACAACCGGACGTATGATTGAGGAGGTTACCAATCTGACTGTTCACAAGTTTTTGGCCGGACATACCGGCGGAGAACAACAGTTAGGTTCCATGATTGAGAGTAACGATTTGGATATGATGATTTTTTTGCGGGATCCGCAAACAAAAAAGAGTCATGAAGTCGATATCAACAATATTTTTTCTTTGTGTGATACACACAATATTCCGTTAGCAACCAATCTCGCAACCGCAGAGCTGATGATTAAAGCATTGGAACGCGGTGATTTGGATTGGAGAGAACTATTTAAGCACTAGAGATTATGTTTACGAAAGAGTTTGTACGTAATTGCATAATATTTGTTCTGGCCGCATTTTTTATATTGATTGTCTGTGTCATAAATAATCATGTTTCACATGCCTATCCGGATTTGGATGATCATTCGTATGTGGTAGAACATTTGTTATACCAATCCAATGGTGTAGATTTTCGCAATGATGACACAGTGGTTTATCGAGAGGATTGTACACAAGCACAGTTCTATCCGGATTCTTATTTTACTTTGTTGGTAAATGAAAGTGATCATAAAGTACTTGCAGCGAAGAATGTACATCAGCGAATGTATCCGGCCAGTATGACAAAGGTTATGACTGCAATTGTAGTTGCAGACCAGCTGGAAGCCGGTAATATCCGAATGGATGATATGGTGACTGTAAAGCAGCATTATGACCTTACAAGCAGAGATGTGGCACCTTGTCCTTTATATGCCGGGTTTCAGATTTCTGTCAAAGATCTTTTGTACGGTCTGATGATTGAGAGTAATAACTATTACGCATTGATTCTTGCGGATCATATCGGTGGCGGCGAAGAAGGCTTTGTTGCCTTAATGAATGAAAAAGCTACAGAAATCGGGGCGACAAACTCTCACTTTATGAACCCTCATGGATTGGATGATGTTAATCACTATACGACTGCTTATGATATGTATCTGATTATGAAAGAAGCTTACAGTCATGATGTGCTTCGGGAAATTGATCAGTATGATACATACGAATATTATTATCTGGATTCCAATGGTGTGGCAGTAGATATGGAGAGTGAATCCACGAACATGTTTATTACCGGTGAGGTTTCACTGCCGGCAACTTTTGAGATTGAATTGTGGAAGACAGGAACCACAAGCGGAGCAGGTAATTGCCTGGCTATGTGTTTGAAAAAGGAGGGAAAGTCCTATATTGTTGTGGCTTCCTCCGGTGAATCAAAACAGAACTTATATGATTCGATTATAAAATTATTGTGTTTGATAAAATAAGAGATATTGTTTTAAAACAAAAAGGATAAAGCTATGAAACAGGATACATCTGTTATTAAAATGAATAAGGATATACGAATCAACGCTGCAACACTTGTGATTGCAGCGGTTTTGTTGTATGTCGTTATTCGCGTCTGTATGGGTGCAAGCAAAGAACAGATTACAATCTATCAGGTGAGCAAGGCTGAAATCAGCAACAATCTTGTGTTACAGGGAATTGCTGTACGTGATGAAATCATCATCAATGCAACCAAAAGTGGGCATATCTGCTATTACAACTCAGATGGCGAAAAAGTAAAAAAAGGCTCCATGGTATGCACAATTGATGAGACGGGCGAAATCTACAATGCCGCAAATGATGCGGATGCTTTGGAGCTGTCATTGACCAAAGAAGATTATGACAGTATGCGCGCATTAATTCTTTCATACAAACTTGCATATAGTGATGTGCGTTTTTCAAACACTTATAACTTTGAAGTAAATGCGAACAACAAAGTATTTGAACTTGCAAATAAAGTATTAATTGAACAGACCTCCAATAAAACAAGCGGTATCTCATCCATCACAACCCCAAGTAGTGGATTGGTAACTTATTGTGTGGATGGATATGAAAATTTCCAGATATCAGATCAGTTACGTATATCTGATTTTGATAAAACAGGATATGAAAAGAAAAATCTCAAATCCGGAGATGAAGTATCAGCGGGAGATCCGGTTGTAAAGGTCATTCCTTCTGAGACCTGGAGTATTGTTGCACCAATTACAGATGAGGAACGAGAGATTATAGAACGTTCGAATTACATCCGTTTTCGATTAAATAATTCTCATTTCAAAATGTCTATGCCTTATGAGATACATGAATGTAAGGATGGGGATTTCGTAGAAATCAAAATCGATAAATATATGTCCAATTATATGAATGAACGATTTTTGAGTGTTGAAATATTACGTGCAGATGATAGTGGTTTAAAAATTCCATCTTCATCATTAGTAAATAAAAACGTCTATAAAATTCCAATCAGTTATCTGTCTGCCGGCAGCAATCAGACGAGTACCAACCGTATCAATATTGAAAAAAAAGATGAGAATGGTGATAAGACGATTCAGCAGATGAAACCGATTATCTACAAATTGGATGACAAGTACGCATATGTAGACCCAAGCGCATTTGAAGATTCCGATATATTGCTTGATATAAATTCCAATCAGACAATTGCAGCATCCCTGTTGGAACCATTTGAATTGACAGGTGTATATTTTGCAAACAAAGGAATTGCAGAGTTTCGAAGAGTCACTATATTAAAAACGATTGATGAATTTGTTCTAATAGATAAGGATGAAGAGCTTAAGGCATATGATAACATCGTGTTAGATTCTTCAAAGGTTACAGAAAATCAATTGATTTACTAACAGATCCAATATGAGAGGTGTATATTATGTTGTATGAAAATTACAAAACAGTTGAAGCAAAAGCGAGGGCTGCCTGTGAGCGTGCCGGAAGAAATTTTGATGATATTACAATTATTGCAGTTAGTAAAACCAAACCACTATCGGATATAGAAGAGCTTGTTTCACAAGGAATTACCGAATATGGTGAAAACAAGGTACAAGAGCTTTGCGACAAATATGAATCCGTTTCCAGGCCCGTTCATTGGCATCTGATCGGTCATTTGCAAACCAACAAAGTAAAATACATTGTAGATAAAACCTGTTTGATTCATAGTGTGGATTCGATTCATCTTGCACAGGCAATCGAGAAAGAAGCTGCAAAAAAGGATGTAATCGTAAATGTACTGTTACAGGTGAACATTGCACAGGAAGGTACAAAATTTGGTACAACAGAGCAGGAAGTATATGAATTAGTTGACGCAGTTAAGGATTTTCCTCATATTCATGTAAACGGATTGATGACAATTGCCCCATTCGTTGAAAATCCTGAAGAAAATCGCCCTCACTTTAAAAAAATGTATCAATTATTACTTGACATAAAATCGAAATGCATTGATAATATTGATATGAATGTATTATCTATGGGTATGACAAACGATTACGAAGTTGCCATCGAAGAGGGTGCCACAATGATACGTGTTGGAACTGCTATTTTTGGCAATCGTAATTATAATATATAATTAAGGAGACATCGATATGGCTAAGGATGGTGGAAAGAAGAGTTTTTTGGACTACTTCAAAATGAAGAATATAGAGGATGAAGAAGATGAGTTTGATGATGACTTGTTTGATGATGATGATTACGATGATGATGACGACGATGATTATGATTTTGTAAAACCGACTCGCGGAAAGTCGAAGCCTGTATTGGGAAAGGCAGAGTCAAAGACATCAGCTTCAAAATATGAAGCTGCAACCCAGCAGTCGTATCGTACTACACAATCAAGCGAACAACCAAATCGTGCAGGTAACCAGGCGTCCGGCGGAAAACTTGTAGATTTTCGTGATAATTCAAGACAGTATCATACGACACGTTCTGAAGCAAGAGGCAAGAGCGAGGTGTTCGTGATTAAGCCTCAGGAAACAGACGAAGCGCAGTCAGTCATTGATTTTTTGAAATCCGGACGTACGATTGTTATCAATATCGAGGGGTTAAGTGTAGATGTTGCACAGCGTATCATTGATTATGTGGGTGGTGCATGTTACGCAATGGGTGGATCACTAAATGTTGTTTCATCCAACATCTTTATTGCGACACCTCAGGATATTGAAGTATCTGGGGATTTGAGAGAAGAATTAGTAGGTCAGGATGCATTGACTCCTTATCTACAATACTAGTTTAAATTTTTTTACAAGGGGGACGGGATATGCTTACACCAGTTGATATCCAGCAAAAAAAATTTCATGTTGGACTCGGTTACGACAAAAAGGATGTAAATACATTCTTTGACAGTGTTGCGGAGAGCTATGAGCAGCTTTATCGTTCAAATGCAGAATTAAAAGAGAAGGTAAATGTATTAACAGATAAGCTTGTTCATTATAAATCCAAAGAAGACACTCTGGAAAAAAACATTATGTTGGCTGAAAAGGATACAGAGGAAACCATTTCAAAGGCAACAAAGGAAGCAAAGCATATTATCAGAGATGCAAAGCATAAAGCACAGACAATTGTCGGAGATGCGGAAATACGATTGGAAGAAATCGAGAATGAGCTTTCTATCCTGGAGGCACGATATGCTGCATATAAGTCAAATTTCTGTACGTTATTGAAAAATCAGTTTACGTTTCTGGGCGCATCCGATTTTGATCCAAGCTCTATGATTGATGATCGTGCATGGAGTTTGATTGGTGGACAGGCCGTTGCAGCGCCAGGTTCAGACAATGACAATTTTGGTGCATATACAGGTGATCCCCAGATGCGTGATGAAAGCTCTGCACTTGGTGGCGGATTGACCGGAGGTTACGGTGGTGGAGATGTGACAAGCTCTAGTGCCGTTTATACTCAGAATCTCAGCGCAGGAGAGAATTTTGTAGATCCTTTCAAACCAAAGGAAGAAGAATACGATCCATTTGAAAAGAAAAATGCTTCTGAAACCAAGACTACATCCTTTAAGGTAAGTAATTCAGCGGAAGAACGTCGCAAAATGAAGCGTGCAGCGGTTGGTAGTGCTGAGGCGGCTGCAACTGCACAGGCTGTTGCAACCGGTACATACAAGACAAATGTAAAGGAAACACCAAAGGAAGAGAAACCGGAACCAAAACCAGAACCAAGACCGGAGCCAAGACCGGAGCCAAAGCCGGAACCAAAACCGGAGCCGGTTCCTGAACCAGAGGTAAGACCTGAACCGGAAGTTGTACCGGAACCAGAACCAACTCCAGATCCGATTCCAACGGTTGATTTTGATAGTGGTATGGAGGATGAGGAAGACAGCATTGTAGGTGAAGTAGAAGAAAAAACGTCACAGGCATTGATCGGCGAAGACGATGATGACGATGATGATTTTGAATTTGTATAATAATAAGATATAGGAGACACCATGGATAACTTGACTGTAAGTCTGAATGACGAACCAATCTATGAAATTGTTTATGAGGACAGCTTTGAAGCCCTCGCAGACAAAATCAAAGAGCTTGGCTACAGCAATCGAAAAATATGCCTGGTTTCCGAAACCAATGTAGCATCCTTGTATTTGGATGCTATATTGCTTTGTATTAAGGATTCTTGTGCATATACAACTTCTTTTGTTTTTCCTGAAGGAGAACCAAGCAAAAACTTAAATGTCGTACGTGACTTGTACGAACACCTGATATTAGAACATTTTGATCGAAAAGATTTGTTGATTGCAGTTGGTGGAGGAGTCGTAGGAGACCTTACCGGATATACTGCTGCAACGTATTTGCGAGGAATTGATTTTATTCAGATTCCAACCAGCTTGCTTTCGCAGGTGGATTCCAGCATCGGTGGAAAAACCGGGGTTGATTTTGATTCCTACAAGAATATGGTGGGAGCATTCCATATGCCAAAGCTTGTTTATATGAATCTTTCGGTCTTATCGACGCTTTCAAAACGACAGTTTCACTCAGGTATGGGAGAGATTATCAAACACGGACTGATTAAGAACCAATCCTATTTCAATTGGTTATCTGACAATGAAACATCCATTATGAATATGGATTTGGATTACGTGGGGCAGATGATTCGTGAAAGCAATATTGTAAAAAAGAATGTTGTAGAAAATGATCCTACCGAGCAGGGCGAACGTGCGTTGCTCAATTTTGGACACACCTTAGGACATGCAATTGAGAAGTATATGAATTTTGAGTTTCTTCATGGAGAATGTGTCTTTATCGGCATGGCTGCAGCATCCATTCTTTCATACAAAAAGGGATGTATTACGGAAATCGAATTGTATAAGATTCTTCGAAGCTTCAAGCCATATCAGGTTCCAAAGCTTGAGGATACCATAGATTATAACAGGATTATAGAATATACAAAAAATGATAAGAAGGCAGTTGGAGATAAAATCAAGTTTATTTTGCTCGATGGAATCGGACATGCCTATATCGATATGAATGTAAGTGAGCAGGATATGGAGATAGCATTAAAGGAATTGCAGAAGGTTTATCAATATGAATACACCGCATAAAATCAAATTATATATTGTTCCTATATTGTGGATTGGTTTACTGACCGCAATCGATCAATTAACAAAGTTTATCATACGTAGCAACTATGAATTGGGGGAGAGTCATCCAATTATTCAGGATGTCTTTCATTTTACCTATGTACAAAATACCGGTGTTGCTTGGGGCATGTTTAAAGGTGGAAGAGTTATATTTATTCTTTTAACTATTGTTGTTTTGGGATTTTGCGGGTTTATTTATCACAATATCTGCGATGTAAAGAAATTTCTGCCTGTGAAAATCTGTATGACCTTCCTGATATCTGGAGCCATCGGTAACTTAATCGACCGTATTTCTTTACATTATGTGGTGGATTTTTTTGATTTTACGTTAATTAATTTTCCGGTGTTTAATGTTGCAGACATATATGTGACAGTCAGTATGTTTCTTCTTATTATTCTTTGTTTCTTTGTATATAAGAATGAAGATATTGATTTGATGCTTGGAGATAAGGAATAAGGATATGGAAGAACTTGAGTTAATGATTGAGGCAGAACAAGCCGGAATCAGAATTGACAAATATCTAAATGAAGAATTGGCAGAATATTCCCGTTCATATCTGCAGTCGTTGATGGCAAGCAATGATATTGTCGTAAATAATAAGGCTGTAAAAGCAAATTATAAGCTCCGTATAGGCGATTGTATCAAAATAAACATCCCTGAGCCGGAAGAATTACAGATAGAGCCTGAAAACATCCCTTTGGATATTGTATATGAGGATGATGATATCATCGTTGTAAATAAACCGAAGGGTATGGTTGTACATCCGGCACCGGGCCATACAAGCGGTACATTGGTAAATGCGCTCATGTATCACTGTAAAGACTCTTTATCGTCGATTAATGGCGTATTACGTCCTGGAATCGTTCATCGCATTGATATGGATACAACAGGATTATTACTCGTCTGTAAAAATGATCAGGCACATCGCATTATGTCTGACAAATTTAAGGTACATGATATTCATCGTATTTATACAGCGATTGTATATAATCATTTTAAAGAGGAAACAGGAACCATTGATAAACCAATTGCCAGACATAAGATAGATCGCAAGCGTATGGCGATTGATGAACAGGGCAGACGGGCAATTACACATTATCGTGTCATAGAAGAACTTCGCCATAATTTCTCTTTAATTGAATGTGAATTAGAAACCGGACGTACACATCAAATACGCGTTCATATGGCAAGTATACAGCATCCATTACTTGGAGATCCTGTATATGGTCCAAAACAATCTATGTTTCATACAGATGGTCAGGTATTGCACGCAGGAACTTTGGGCTTTGAACATCCAATTACAAAGCAATATATGGAATTTCACGCAGAATTACCTGAGTATTTTCAAAGAATCATCCAACGCTTAAAAACCCAGTAAATAAGCCGTTTTTTAAGGGAGAGAAGTGTTGGTTTGCACATTCATCTATTCGCTAAACCATAGTTTTACGAATTTTTGTTGATGGATATTGGCAGATGTGGTACAATACCTATAGACATTCATTTTAGGAGGTTTTTAAATTGGCTGATATTACTTATCATGAACAAGAAGAAATGCATAACCTGGATTTGATTCGCGGCGTCTGTGAAGATCTTCCGGATTATGTGCGACGCTTTATCCGTGGTGTCCAACAAACCACGTCGCCGAGAACCCGACTTGGATATGTCCGTGACATCAAGCTGTTTTTTGAATATATCTGTGAGGTCTATACCGAGCATCCCTGTAACAATCCTAAGGAGGTTTCTCTGGAGATTCTCTCTACCATCGATTCCTTCTTTGTTGAGGATTATCTGGACTACCTGCAAAAATATCAAAAGAACGGCCGTATATATACAAATGGCAAGGCTTCCATTAAACGCAAGCTTTGTACCCTGAGTGTTTTTTTCGGATATCTGTATAAGCATGATTTAATCCCTGCGAATATCTTTGATAAGGTTGATCGCCCGAAAATCCCGGATAAAGCGATTATCCGTATGGATCCGGCTGAAACGGCTGAATTTTTGGATACTGTGGAATATGGAAATCATATGTCTCAAAGGCAGTTATTATATCATGAAAAAACAAAGGTTCGTGATCTTGCCATTATGACTTTGATGCTTTCAACAGGTATTCGTATTTCCGAGTGTGTCGGACTGGATTTAAAGGATGTTGATTTTAAAAATACAAGCATCCGCGTGATTCGAAAAGGTGGTAAGGAAGCCATAATATATTTCAGTGACGAAGCTGCAGAGCCATTAAAGGAGTATATAAAGCAGCGTAAAAAGATGAATCCTGCGAAGGGCTCTGAAAACGCTCTCTTCCTCTCCTCTCACAACACACGAATCAATGTTCGTACGATTCAGAATATGGTTAAAAAGTATTCTGCCTGTTCTGTGCCATTAAAGCATATTACACCACATAAGCTAAGAAGTACGTATGGTACAGCCTTGTATCAGGAAACGGACGACATTTATCTGGTAGCGTCCGTCTTAGGCCATAACGATGTAAATACAACCAAAAAGCATTATGCAGATATGGAAAATGAACGTAAACGAATGGCAAGAAATAAAGTACAATTACGTGAAAAATCATAACAAACCATCATCAATTGGGTTTTTTCTATATTCTCCGGGCGTCATATTTACAAACTTTTTAAATGCTGTTATATAGTGACTCCCGGAAGAAAAACCTAAGAAATAAGCAATTTCTGTGCATGAAGCATCACTTTCCAATAACATACTTTTAGAAACATTTACACGCCTTAGTTTTACATAATCTGTAAATGACAGGCCCATATGTTGTTTGAACACCTTAGATAAATAATCCGGATGAACTCCTATAGCATGTGCTGTGCTTTCTACATTTATTGAATCGGTTAAATGTTTTTCAATATATTTTTTTGCCCTTTGTACCGGTGCAGATGTAATATGTTCATCTTGGATAACCTTCATTTTCTTGGTAAACACTTCTATTGCTTGCAAATATAATGCATAGATTTCCTCAGTTTTTCTTAGTTTATCAGCTTTTCGTATAAATACATCACTTCTTGTATATGCCTCTTCTGCGTCCATTCCTGCCTGTATACAATACCGTGTAATTAAGCAAAGACCAATCGCGAAATGATATTGTGCATTTCTTACCTTATCATCCGATAATATCCCCATTTCACCTGTAAATTGGCTACCCAATTCCTTTACAAGTTCCAAATTTCCGGCCTGAATCGCATGATAAAGCTTTTGCTCTTGTTGAATCGGCGAATGAACAAAATCTTCTTCACGTTGGATAAACAATAAATATTCTAATTCTTTCCTTAATTCCTGCTTTAAATCATTCATTCAACATGCTCCTTTGTTCTTTCATATAATATCTTATTTTATATTAACATATATTCTTTTGTTTGTCAGTTATTTTGTATTTTTATCGGAAATATTATATTTGATACAGAATAATATATTTATTATATATACATAAACATTATGTACATAGGAGGTTTTTATTATGAAGCATGTATTTCCTTATAAAAAAGCAATCTGTTACTCCGGCTATAGAGATGGTCAGAGTCCTCGTGGACAATTCCCTACAAGAGAACAGATAATGGAAGATTTAAAGATTCTTGTAAGCGAAGGTTTTGAGTGTATTCGAATGTATGATCCAAATGATTACGCACAAATGGTATTGGATATCATACAAGAGAATAATCTTCCACTAACAATGATGATTGGTATTGATTCACAGCCTGAAATTAATGCAAAAAATAGTTTTTTTGGACCACAGAATCTTTCTGAAGAAGAACTATCAAATAATGCAAAAAGAAATGACGCTGAGCTAGATAAATTAATTGTACTTGCAAATAAATATCCGGATATTATTGTTGCTGTATCAGTTGGTAACGAAAATCGTTTTGAGCCCGTTGCGCATCTGGTTTCGGAAGAAAGATTAATAAGCCACGCAAAAAAGCTTCATAAAATGGTTAAACAACCGATTACATTCAACGAGGATATGCCTGAATGGGAACATATAACGACATTGGTTGATAATCTTGATTTTATAAGTATCCATCATTATCCATATCATTTAGATATAAATATTAATGATGCTTTAGACAACACAAAAAAGGCATACGAAAAAATTGCAGCTATGTATCCTGACAAACAGGTAATCTTTACAGAGGTAGGCTGGTCAACCAGATGCTCTGGCAACGACTATGCCCCAGGACATGCATCTGTTGAAAATCAGAAAAGATATAATACAGAAATCAGCACTTGGCTGGAGGAAGCTCAAATTACAGGTTTCTTATTCGAAGCCTTTGATGAGATTTGGAAAGCTGATAAACCAGAAGCTACAGAATGCAACTGGGGAATCTATGATATAAACAGACATAGAAAATGGTAATAAAAAAGGGACGAGATTTCTCGTCCCTTTTTTATTAATATTTAGTTTACATAATAAAATTATAGTAAAGATTTGTATAAAGCAGTAATATCTTCCACGGATGTTTCCTTTGGATTACCCGGACGACAAGCATCATCATAAGCAGACTGAGCCAAAAATGGAATATCTTCTTCCTTTACAATATCCTTTAAATCCGCTGGAATTCCGACATCCTGAGATAGTTTTTTAACAGCATCTATCGCAGCCTTTCTATATTCTTCCTGTGACATGGATTGCGTTCCCTGAACACCCATAGCCTGTGCAATATACTTATACTTCTCTCCGGTTGCTTCTGCATTGTATTCCATGACTGTTGGAAGAATAATTGCATTGGCAACACCATGTGGTGTATCATATAATGCGCCTAATGGGTGAGCCATAGAATGTACAATGCCAAGACCCACATTTGAGAATCCCATACCGGCAATATACTGGCCTAAAGCCATACCCTCTCTACCCTCCGGGGTATTTTCACATGCACCACGCAGACTACGAGCGATAACTTCAATTGCCTTCAAATGGAACATATCACTAAGTTCCCAGGCACCGGCTGTAATATAACCTTCAATCGCATGCGTAAGCGCGTCCATACCTGTTGCAGCTGTCAGACCTTTTGGCATAGATGCCATCATATCCGGATCAACAAATGCAACTACCGGAATGTCGTGTGTATCTACACAAACCATTTTACGATTCTTCTCAACATCCGTTATTACATAGTTGATTGTAACTTCAGCAGCTGTTCCTGCTGTTGTTGGAACAGCGAGAATCGGAACGGATTTATTCTTGGTAGGAGCCACACCTTCTAAGCTTCTTACATCTGCAAATTCCGGATTTGCGATAATAATTCCAATGGCTTTTGCAGTATCCATGGAAGAACCTCCACCAATGGCAATCAAGTAATCTGCTTCTGAAGTTTTAAATGCCTCTACACCTGACTGTACATTCTCAATAGTTGGATTTGGTTTGATATTGGAATAAATATCGTATATCAAACCTGCATTATCCAAGACATCCGTAACCTTTTTCGTTACCCCAAATTTGATAAGATCCGGATCTGAACATACAAGTGCTTTCTTGAATCCTCTTCCCTTGACTTCCTCTGCAATACTTTGTATTGCACCTGAACCATGATAAGAAGTTTCATTCAATACAAATCTGTTTGCCATAAAAAATACCTCCTTAGTTTTATTTTTATTCCTCTTGGGAATTTTTTATCCTGTACACTAAGAAATCCGCTTCAGATAATCCACGATGAAATCAACATTTTCATCTTCCGTCATCAGACTGCTGTTTACGAACAGGTCATAACTATCCAAAGCTCCCCATTTTTTTGAGGTGTAATAATTGTAATAAGAAGCACGTGCTTTATCTTCTTTGTTAATCTGACTCTTTGCCTTTTCTGCGGTCAAATCAAAACGATTCATAACGTTTTCGATTCGCTTATCCAATGGTGAATAAATAAAGATACGGAACAAATCGCTATTGTGTCGAAGTGCATAGTCTGCACAACGTCCTACAAAGACAGAAGGTCCTTTTTCTGCAAGTTTTTTGATCGTATCATAGGTTGCCTGAAAGGCCTGTTGATTCAAGTTGGTTGTATAACCGGTACTTGTAAATCCATAGCTGTATGGATCAGATACTAAGGAATATAAAAAGCTCTTTGAAGGCTTTTCATCCAGAGATTTCAAGAATTCCTCGCTCAATCCACTTTCTTTTGCTGTTTCGTTGATCAACTCCTTGTCATAGAAATTAGCTGATAGCTTTTCTGCAAGCTTTCGACCAATTTCTCGTCCACCACTACCAAATTGTCGTCCAATCGTAATAATTGTTTTTGCCATAGCAAGCACCTCCTAATGTAGATTAAAAACTTTCATATTTCTTGGCTATACTATTAAATTTATCGAGATTCGCATTGACACGATTTTCAACTGTTCGATAGGTTGTATTGACCCGCAATTGCATCATACAATCATTATAATCATTTTGTGCCAGCATAGGTTCCATACGTATATACATATCATCCGGATAGAATTTTGTCTTAAGTGCTCGCAACGCATCCTTTTCGCCAAGCATTGTCCGAAATTCCTTCGCTTTGACACTAAAATTCAAGGTTCCTTCTATCAAATCCCCCAGGTCGTGACTTGGAGAGATTTCAATAAAAGAAGCATCCGGCCACTTTTCCTCATGTAGTTTTTTTCCATGCTGCAGCCCAATTACAATAAATTGACGGATTCCTGCATCATACAAAGGCTGAATCGGCTGATTATCCATCAATCCACCATCACGATAGTGCTTTCCATCGATTTCTACCGACTCATACATAACAGGTAAGGCAGTCGATGCCAAAAGCAATTTCTTTACCATCTCGCCATCATAATCTGATAATTTACGATACTCTACTGCAACCGGTTCTTGTGCCTGATTTACTTCACATATGGAAAAATAGATATCCTTTTCATTTTGAAGTATCTTTTCCATATCGACATATTTTTCAAGCAATATCAGCATCTCATTTCTGGAAAAATAGAGTCGGTTGTCTGCCAACATATTGATATCGATATCAAAGACAGTATCCAAATCAATATCCTTCCATGCCTGATACATCTTATCCATATCATCCATGGCATAGAGCAAAGCGTTGACTGCACCGATGGATGCACCTGAAATAGCAGTTACCTCCTGTAAAAGTCCTTGTTCTTTTAACACTCTCAAAACGCCGATCTGGTAGGCGCCTTTTCCGCCTCCTCCGGCGAGAACCAATCCGATTCCCGGTTTGATTTCCATATTACATTCCCCCTATAAATCACCTGTTAATACAATCTATTCAGGTGATTATCTCGGTGCCATCAGCTTCGTAATTCCCTGTTTGAGTCCATCAATGGTCAAGGGATACATGTCATAGATCTCAGCCAAAGTCTTTTCGGCCTCCATCCATGCCAATGCATTCAAACCACCATGATATCTGGGATTCAACCATATGATTTTTTTGTATTTGGAACGCAACAGCTGATTCCATTCATACCCGCTCATACCATCATTTGGTCCACGATAATTTCCGTTCTTGTCAAATAATTCTTCCGGTGCCATCTGTGCATCACCAACAATAATTACCTTGTAATCCTTGTCTGTATGACGGAATAAGTCGTCTAAATCCAGCCAATTTCCAAGCTCGCACTCTGCATCCTTATATACTTTACTATAGATACAATTGTGGAAGTAATAGGTTTTCACGTCCTTGAAATGGTTTGCCTTATGAACGGCCTGAAACAAGTCGTTACAAAGCTCGGCAAATGGCATCATCGTTCCTCCACAATCAAACAGGAGCAAAAGCTTTACGGAATTCTTTCTTGGTTTATCGAATTCAAGCTTCAAATAACCACCGTTTTTACAGGTACTGTCAATCGTCTTGTCCAAATCAAGTTCTGTCCGAGCGACATCCAGTTTGGTTGAAAACTGCCTCAAACGACGAAAAGCCACTTGAAATTGGCGGATATCCAAGGTTTTGTCATGGCGAAAATCCACATACTTTCGCTCTCCTATGACCTGAAAAGCCGTCTGCATACCGGATTGACCACCAACACGCAAACCACCCGGATTACGTCCGTGATGTCCAAAGGCAGACCCACCACTTGTTCCAATCCAGTAATTTCCACCATTGTGTTCTGTATTCTGTTCTGTTACACGTTCCCGAAACATCCGTTTTGTCTCGGCCATATCCCGTTTTGTCTGGAATCCGTAGATATCCGCATTGAGACCGTCTGTATTCATCTCACCTTTGTCAAGGAATTTCATGATGATTTCAGGAATCTTGTTTGGATCCGATTGGATATTTTTAAAGTATTCGGCAAATGCCATATCATACTTATCAAAATCAGACTCGGTTTTTACAAGTATCATCCTGCCCAGATAATAAAGTCCATCCAGAGAAGAACCTGCCAATCCCTTATCTAAAGCATCCATCAGGGTAATCCATTCGGTCATTGATATCTGCAATCCTTTTTCACGGCATACATATAAGAAATCTGTAAACACCTAGTAGATACTCCTTTTCTTGACAATCTCCAAATCTTCGTCCTTCTTAATCAAAACACCGAGGTATGGTAATTGCTTGCGAATCAGCTCCGGATCCATACCACCAATGCTTAATGCATGTAACCAGTCAATCAATTCAGAAGTACTAGGTTTTTTACGTACTTCTTTGAGCTCACGAATCCAATAGAAGGTATCCATCGCCTGTTTCATCAAATTTTCGTCCAAATTATCAAAATGAACCTTTACGATTTCTTCCATCTCTTCCTTCTCAGGGAAGTTGATATAATGGAAAATGCATCTGCGAAGAAAAGCATCCGGCAATTCCTTTTCTGCATTACTTGTGATAATCACAATCGGTCTTGTCTTTGCCTTGATGGTTTCTTTTGTTTCATGGATATAAAACTCCATACGATCCAATTCCCACAACAAATCATTTGGAAATTCCAAATCAGCTTTATCAATCTCATCTATCAGAAGAATTACCTGCTCATCTGCCTTAAATGCCTCACCAAGCTTTCCAAACTTGATATATTGTTTGATATCATCCACTCCGGCTTCACCAAACTGGCTGTCATACAATCTCTGGATGGTATCATAGACATACAAACCATCCTGTGCCTTGGTCGTAGATTTGATATTCCAAATATAAAGTGGCATGTTAAATGCCTGACTGATTGCATTTGCAAGCATCGTCTTTCCAGTTCCCGGTTCTCCCTTAATTAACAATGGTTTTTCCAATGCCCTTGCCACCTCGACTGCAGACATCAGCTCTGGGGATGCCACGTACTCCTTGGAACCTGTAAATTTCATTTCGCTCATGGTATTCTCCTTCATATGTTTATTTTCATTTTTCAGCATCATAAATAATATCCATCGGCCGGATATCCGTATCCTCGCAGGCAAATGCTTCAACCTGCTGGAAGTGATAAGCTACCGCAATGGTAGCACACTGCGGATGTTGCATGAGATAGCGGTCATAATAACCACCACCATATCCGATTCGATCCTTTTGTTTGGAAAAAACTGCTCCCGGCATAACAATCAATACAGCATCACTTTGCTGTGGCTGTAGGATGATTTTTGTATCAGGTTCAAGGATTCCATATGCACCTGCTATGAATTCGGTATCTCTTTCCCATGCATAAAAGTCCATGGTGGATTCCTTCACGCGAGGCAACCAGACACGCTTCCCATCTGTTCTTATTTTGTCAGCCAGACAAAACACATCGACTTCATTTTGAATCGGTACATATAAGCAGACATCCTGTGCCTGTTGATACATAGGGTGTCGCAAGAGCTTTTGACCGATTTTTTCAGAGGAAGCTTGTACCTCATCCGCTGTAAGTTCTCGTCGAATCGTTAATATCTCTTTTCGCAATTGTTTCTTTTGTTCTTGTATGGAAGTATCCATCTAATGCTTCTTTCTGGGAATATCCTTTACATGTGTAATGCTTCCATCCAATTCCTGAATATCCACATTTTCAAGTGCTGCCTTTAGATTCTTTTTTATATCCTGAATATATTGTGCACGAAGTTTGGCCTGTTCTTCCTTTTCTTCCGGAGTAAGACCCTCCGGACTTTTACTCTTTTTATATAGTTCGTTAATTCGCTTAATTCCTGCTTCGTTCATACCTATTACTCCAAATATCCTTTATGTACGATAAAATCTACCGTATCAAAATCTTCATTGTCATGCGCTAAGAACAATGTTCCTACATCCTTACCGTCAATCAGGTCATAAATCACCTGTAGGCGAGATGCATCCAAAATCGCCATATCTGCACCGGAATCTGTGGCGATTCTTGCAGCTGCAAGCTTCGTAGACATGCCACCGGTTCCGTAACTTGATACAGCGCCTTTTGCCATATCACGAATCGAGCTGTCAATCTCTTCGACAATTGATAACTTCTTTGCATCGGGATTCTTTCGAGGATCATCCGTATACAGCCCATCGATATCTGTAAGTAAAATCAACAAATCTGCATGAATCAAATGTGCAACAATCGCTGACATGGTATCATTATCACCAAACTCGATTTCCTCTGTTGCAACCGTATCGTTCTCATTTACAACCGGAATAACACCCTGTTGTAACAATTCATTCAATGTATTTTCTGCATTTTTACGACGCTCACTGTCGGTGATGGCATCAAATGTCAGCAATACCTGTGCTGCCATATGGTTGTATTCCATAAACAGCTTTTGATAAATCATCATAAGCTGTCCCTGTCCGATTGCGGCACAAGCCTGCTTCAATGAAAGAGTCTTCGGTTTGTTGCGAAGTCCTAAAGCCTCAAATCCAACGCCGATTGCACCGGATGAAACCAGCACGACATCTTTGTTTTGGTTCTTTAAATCGCAGATAATACGAACCAAAGTCTCTAATTTTCTTAAATCTATTCCACCGCTTTCTTCATGAATAATCGATGAAGAACCTATTTTAATTACAATTTTTTGTTTGTTTTTCAGATTTTCTCGTATGATACCTGTATCCAATTTATCTATCCTCGTTTTTCATAATATACGCAGCGACTGCTTCTGCTACCTTGATACCATCAACCGCAGCAGAGGTAATACCTCCGGCATATCCTGCGCCTTCTCCGCATGGGAACAATCCACGATAAGCACTTTGTAAACTGTCATCTCTGGTAATGCGAACCGGAGATGAAGTTCTTGACTCAATACCGGACAAAACAGCATCCTTTGAGGCAAATCCCTTCAGCTTCTTATCATGTGCTTCTATTGCTTCAATTATAGCATTATTTACATATGGTGGCAAACAATTATTCAGGTTTCCAAAGGTATAAGCACCTTTTATATTTGGCGCTACAGTACCTATTTTGGTTGAAGTTTGATTCTTTCGATAATCCTCAAATAATTGAACCGGAATCTTGCCCTTTCCTTCTTCGTAACTGAGTTTTTCATACTTTTTTTGAAATGCAACTCCGGCCAATGGACCGAAAGCGCCGTAACCTTCTGCTTCAAAATCTTCAGGCGTTACATTGACAACAACCGCTGCATTTGCATTTGCTTCGTCACGATTGTGATTACTCATACCGTTGACCACACATTGTTCCTCATCTGAAGACGCATTGACTACAAATCCTCCCGGACACATGCAAAAACTATACACGCTTCTACCTGTCGAAGAGCGAAATGTCATCTTGTAATCTGCAGCAGGTAAGAGCTTTGCAGCATCACTATCGCCGTATTGACTCTTGTTAATCATTTCCTGCAAATGCTCAATACGAAGTCCCATAGCAAACGCTTTTGCTTCCATTGGAATCTCCTGATCATGCAGCATAGCAAAGGTATCTCTGGCACTGTGTCCGATTGCAAGTATACATGCAGAGGTTTCTATTTGCTCATCTATTTCAGTATCAAGATGGCGGATTGTCAGTGTTAGCCTGTCTTTTCTATGGTTAATATCTACAAGTTGAGAGGAAAAATGTATCTCTCCTCCATGATGGATGATTTCTTCTCTCATTCCGACTAAGACATGCTTTAACTCATCGGTTCCGATATGAGGCTTGTTCAAATATGCGATTTCTTCCGGTGCACCGAATTGGACAAAATCCGATACAACTGCGTGGATTCGTCCCATTTTATCCTTGATTCCGGTATTTAGCTTGCCATCCGAAAACGTTCCGGCTCCACCTTCTCCAAAGGATACGTTCGAGTTTTTCTGAATCGGTGAACCATTCCAAAATCCGGTAACATCCTTTGTGCGTTCTTCCACTGCTTTTCCTCGTTCAAACACAATCGGTTGAAAGCCTGCACGAGACAGATACAATGCCGCAAAATATCCGGCTGGACCTGCTCCGATGATAACCGGACGGATAAAATTCGTTTTGTTATTTTGACATGGAAATTGATATTTTTCCTCTTTAGTTGACATAATATTTTTATTGTCGACCTTGATATGCTTTTCATCCAGATTCCAAACATCAACGGTATAGATATGCAGCAAATGATTTCGCTCTCTTGCATCTACAGACTTTTTTACAATCCGATATTCAAATGTTTGATTCGTTCTCAATATCTTTTTTATTTTTTGTTCCAAAGCATCCGATTCCCGCTGTTGAACCGGAATCTTGATTTGATTGATTCTTAACATTTTACATGTTCTCCTGCATTTATCCCACTTAGAATCGCAAATGTAAGGTTATATCCACCACAATCGCCATCGATGTCCAACAATTCTCCTACAACATATAAGCCTTCTATCTCCTTACATTTCATAGATTCCGGTTCAATCTGCGAAAGCTCCACACCACCTGCAGTTACCTGTGCACGTTCAAAATCCTGCAGACCATGGATATGAAAGGTGAGATTTTGACATCTTGAAAATAGGGACCTAATTTCCGATTCTGTATATTCTCCAGTTGTTTTTTTAGTCTCAAATCCGATGGAGTTTAGTACATAAGACGCCAGCTTATCCGGTAAAAAACTGTTTAAAAACGCAAGAATTGTACGATGTTTGCTTTGATGGTAAACATCTAAAAACAGCGCTTCCTCCATATATTCCAATAAATTTAGGGAAACACAAACCGATTCTTGTTTTTCTAATAATCGTCCAATCTCATGAGACAGATTAAACATCATAATTCCGGACAATCCATAATCTGTGATCTGTAATTCACCTCGTTGTATCCAGGGTTTATCACAAGCATCATTCTGTATACTTGCACAACAGGATACACGAACTCCCTGAATCATCTCTGTGTCTTCTTTTGTCAAACACCCACATAGTGCAGGTCGAATTGCTTTTGACTTCAAAGAAAGAGATTTTACAAGCTTATATCCGATACTTCCTCCACCGAGATTGTGATAACTCCTTCCACCACAGGCAAGAATGACATTTGAAGCATAATAAGTACTCTGATTACTGCATATTTCAAAGCCGTCTACAGTGCTTTTGATGCCGTTTACTTCCACTGAGGTATAAAAATCCACCTGTTCTTTTTTTAATGCATCTAAGAAGGCCCATACAACAGAAGAAGCCTGCATGGACTGTGGATAGAAATACCCATTGTCTTCGATTTCCTTTATTCCAATACTATGTAAAAATGAAAACAATCTGGTATTTGGTTCTTTGGTCAATGCCTGTTCTAACCATACACTGCTTTTTTCGTAGCTTGTGTGGTAGTAAATTGTACCAATCCTGGCATTTGCAAGATTACAATGTCCGTTTCCGGTCGCATACAGCTTCTTGCCCATTTTTTTATTTTTATCAAGAATACAGACCTTGTACCCTCTTCTTGCTGCGGAAAGTGCTGCACTCATACCTGCAGCACCGCCTCCAACAACAATCACATCATATGCTTGTCTATCCATATTTCTCCTCAATCAACTTGATATACTCTCCAGATATCGATACATCTGCGCTTTGTCTTCAAAACGGATTCCATTCTTCAATTTGTAATAGGTATCCGGATCGGTTGCTTGCAAGACTTCCAAATCGATATCAACAGATTCATAAACCTCATTATGCCTTTTTTCCAGAACTACAACCTGATCATTTTGTACTTCTAATACATATTCCTGCCGATCCTGGTAATACAATCTGGCACTCGTATAACAAACCATAAATAAACCCAGTAAAATGAGTATATATAAAAATAATTTCTTCATGGCACCAACTCCTTGAAGAAATTATTTCCATTATATTATAAAATTATTCAACGGTAATTTCCGCTTTTTCATCATCCGCAACAGTAATAAATGTCTTACCAGGATTCATCTTTAACTGCTCACCATCTTCTGTAAAGAAGTTGATGACTCCATCCTTCTTTCTCCATGTGATATCAATATACTGACCATTGGTTGCATAGATACCAGGGCCACCACGCTCCCAGTCAAGCTCTTGCAAGCCTTCTACAACATCCCAGTAATCTGCCTGAATGACAAGCACATTCTTGAAGGTAAGCTGCTCTGCTGTCTGATCATCAATCTGTTTATCCTTGTACTGATAACGATTGTAGACTTTTTTGCTGCTATCATACTCAAACCATGGAGAAGTATAGCTACTCAAATAAGTGTTAATCTTGTTTGCAGGCTTTCCTCCCTCAAGATCCTTATCTTCGTAGTTAAATGCAAACATATTTGGTCTGTTTGCGCTTGTATCTGCATAGGTGGTACGATACCCCATATTCTCGATACCTTCTGCAATCTTTTCGCTGTTTGTATAGCAGTTATGAGGTGCTACACGTGACTCGTCACGATAGTAAGTGATTGTGTCATACAGACCATTTAAGTTGTTACATCCGGTATTGTTGATTTCTGCCTCAGCAAATACAGACCAACCAACATGTGCATATATCGCATCAATAGAATTTGCAACCTTTACATAGTAGTGTCTGGCACTACGAACCGGTCCAAGCTTTGGAATATTGGAATAATCCTTAAACAAAGCAAGCAAACGTGTGATACCGCCTTCTACCATCATCTCAAAGATAACATCAGCCTGCGAAATACCGGACTGTGGCATCGCATCAGAAAGGTTGTTGATCATAATACAAAGTGGTCTTTGATCTTTGAGCTTTTCGTCAATCCACTCACCACTGTACTCATTAATGACATAACCTTCCTTTTGTACCAGCTGAATATCCTCAGCATCAGACATCGTAGCTACTTCATTTACATCAATGACCGCCTGCTCCGTGGTTGTTGCTTCTGTTGTTTTCTCTTTCTTTCCACATCCAACCATAGATGTTGCTGTAAGTGCTGCAACCAGTGCAAGCGATAATACTTTACTCTTTTTCATTGTCCCTCGTGTATCCTTTCTTCGTCAATATCTCTTCTTGAAGCTGCTCCATATGTTCGCGCTCCTCATCATCCACGTGATCGTAGCCTGCAAGATGTAACATGCTATGGGCTGTCAAAAATGCAAGTTCTCTGCGTCTTGTATGTCCATAATCCTGCGCCTGTTTTGCAATCCGATTCACATTTAAAATGATATCCCCTAACATAAGTTCCCCACTATCCTGATTAAAATACATCAATGGGTCTGCTTCGCAAAAGGAAAACTCTCCGGGTACCTCGTAATCAATCAGTGGAAATGACAGTACATCGGTCGGAGCATCGATATCACGGTACTCCTTGTTCAATGCATGGATTCCTTCATCATCCGTAAATGTAACACTGATTTCACATTCATACGGACACTCCAAAAAATCCAAGGACGCTTCCACAATCTCTGTTACGATTTCTTCATACCCGTCAGGCAGTTGCGTATTTAATTCATTCTCAATAAAAATACTCAAGTCCTTTACTCCTTAATTGCCTAGTACATTTTAGCCCAAATGGTCACGATTATCAAGTTTTTATCCATTATTTTTGGTGTTTTTCTTCTCTCGATTTCGAGTTTGTGTATTTTTTTTCTCTATTTTTTCTTCATATACTTCATATGCATTTACAATTTTTTGTACCAGCGGATGACGAACCACATCCTCACTGGTAAAGCGAATCAATGAAATCTCATCGATATCTTTTAATACGCGAAGTGCAACCTCCAATCCGGAAGTAGTATCCTTCGGTAAGTCTTTCTGCGACAAATCTCCTGTGATAATCGCTTTTGAACCAAAGCCGATACGTGTCAAAAACATCTTCATCTGTGCAGGTGTCGTGTTTTGCGCTTCATCCAAAACAATATACGCATTGTCAAGCGTACGACCTCTCATATATGCAAGCGGAGCGACCTCAATCAATCCCTTTTCCATATTTTTCAGGAATCCGTCCGCTCCCATAATCTCATACAACGCATCATACAAAGGACGAAGATATGGATCAACCTTACTTTGTAAATCTCCAGGTAAAAATCCAAGCTTTTCTCCCGCCTCAATCGCCGGTCTGGTAAGAATAATCCGATTTACCTCATTGTTTTTAAATGCGGTAATTGCCTTTGCCATGGCAAGATAAGTCTTTCCCGTTCCGGCAGGTCCTACACCAAATACAATCATATTTTTATCAATCGCATTGACATATTGCTGTTGTCCAAGTGTCTTTGCTTTCACCGGTTTTCCCTGTGTCGTATAGCAAATTGTATTGCTGTCCTTGGCCAATTCACTGACAGCTGTTTCTTTTCCATGTTTTGATAAAGACAATGTATAATTCACATTTTGATCTGTGATTTCTTCTCCCTGCTTTGCAAGACTCACCAACTGTTCTATCACGGATTTTGCATGTGCCACATTGTCCTGGGTGCCCACGATTCGCAGATTGTCTCCACGCTGAACAACCGCAACATGATAAGCCTTTTCCAGATTTTTGATATTGCGGTCATACTGTCCGAATACAGCTTGAATGTATTCGTTCGGTATCTGTATGGTTTCAAAATAACTCATTACTTTTCCTCTTTTTCTTCTATCACATCTATCGCCTTTGGAACAGCTATATTTTCTCGAACTACCAAGTTTCCGCTTGCAATACATGCAGATTCTTTCACGTCTATTGTAACATTATTTTCAAGGATTTCCACCCCTTTTTTCTGAAGGTTTTCTATGTATAAATCCAATATATTTTGTTGCTTTTTCTTGATTTCTTCATCCTCATACCGCTTGGTTGTTACCTTTGGGCTTTGATAGTGATGAATCGTAAAATAGACAGGAAGGTAATAACAATTTCCAATCTTGCATTGATAGGTTTGCGCATATTGTGAATACTTGGAACTATGTTTGGGTTTCAATAGATTCCACTTATTACTGCCAATTTGTAAAGTGTAGGATTTTTTCTGGTCTTTTGAATCCTTAGCCACATACTCCATCGGGATTTCCTTGTAATACTTAATTTTCGTTTGTCCATAAACAAATCCCGAAGCAGGCACACAATTTGTTTCAATCAACTCCTCATATTCATTATATATATTCACAACACCTGTAATTAAGATATCCCCTTTTTTCACTTCATCTCCTACAGAAGCCAGTTTCTGACCATTTTGTGCCAATATGTCTGTAATGAGTGCATCCTTGGACGCAACAAGATTGCAGGGTTGATTAGAGGATTGTGAAACCTTCTTCGGAATCGTTTCAACGAAATCAACCTTCAAAGCTGTCCCTTCACATTTACAGGAAATCCAGGCAATTTGATCATAATGTTCCCGCAAGTTTTTCTCCATCTGATCGAAATCAAGTTCCTTTTTCTTTGTACCAATCGGGACCATATTCTCTGATATATATGTCATAACCTCTTCTTTTGTGTATACAGAATCTCCGGTTATGGATATATTCCAAACAAACAGAGAAAGATAATACAGAATCGAACAGAAACACACAAAGATTGCAAAGCAAATCGGAATCCACTTATGTTTTTTTAAAAGGACAAAGAAGCCTGTTTCAGCCTCAATTTTTGCATGGACCTGACATTTTTCCAGATAAGGTTGCAGTTTGTTCCAATTATTCTTGTCCATCTTTGCATGCAGACAATCATCTTTTCTTATGTTTTCTAATTGAATCTCATGACCCTTACAGAGATTTAACATACGGGATAAATCCCCACCATGAAATGTAAGATAGTATTGATGGGAAAATGAAAAGTGTTTGTCTTTTTTTCGAGAATGTCTCAAGACTCCTGACCTCCTATCTGCCAAGCAACACTTAGAATCCGGCCTTGGATTGTGATTTCCATTCCATTAAAGGAATGAATATTAAGCCCTGTTCCATTTATTTCCAATCTATGTTTCTTACATTGCAATAAGACCTGCTGTTTATTAAAGCTGATGATACTTTTATATCCATCAACAACTACACTGCTTTGATTATAAAAATGAATCTGCGTCATTCCACTCTCCATTGCATATACAAATACTTCATAGCAATGTATGTGAAGTGTTTAGAAAATAGAACCAAGCAAAAAAAGAAAAGGTGCTACTAAAAGTAACACCTTTGTTTGTATTATTATTTGAACTTGCGCTTTCTAGCAGCCTCAGACTTCTTCTTACGCTTTACGCTTGGCTTTTCGTAATGCTCTCTCTTACGAATCTCCTGCTGAATACCGGCCTTTGCACAGTTTCTCTTGAAACGACGCAATGCGCTGTCTAAAGTCTCATTCTCTTTTACGATTACGTTTGACATACTTCTCTCACCCTCCCTCCAGTTGTAAAATATCTCGTTTTTGTGCGCTTCATAAACAACTGTTTGGGTATTTACCAAATTGCACAAGTTAGATTATAACACATAAAACAGATTCGTCAACCAAAAATTGAAATTTATTGGCAGGAAAATACAAATTTCCTACTTTGTCTCCTCACGACTAGTGAAAATATGATCAATAATACCATATTCCAATGCCTGATCTGCAGTCATCCAATTGTTACGATCTGTATCACGCTCGATTTCTTCCATCGTCTTACCGGTGTTCTGGCTGAGGATGCGGTTCAAACGCTCCTTTGTACGAAGAATATTGTCGGTTGCAATTTTCATATCGGTTGCCTGATTGTGTCCCGGAAGTCCACCAAGTGGCTGATGAATCATAATCTCTGAATTAGGAAGTGCGATACGCTTTCCCTTTGTACCACCTGCCAGGAGGAATGCTCCCATGCTTGCTGCCATTCCTACACAGATGGTAGAAACATCACACTTGATGTAATTCATCGTATCATAGATACCAAATCCAGCGGATACGGAACCACCCGGGCTATTGATATAGAAGCTGATATCCTTTGATGGATCCTCTGATTCCAAAAACAACATCTGCGCAATTACCAAGCTGGCTGTTGTATCATTTACCTCATCTGCCAAAAAGATGATACGCTCCTTCAAAAGTCTGGAATAAATATCATATGCGCGCTCTCCGCGACTTGTCTGTTCAACGACTGTAGGTACTAATGCCATGTTATCTCCTCACTTTCCTTTTTATGCGAACTGGCTCTTTGCTTCTTCCACACCAGCCTGTAAAGCAGCTTCGATACCTGAAGCATCCTTACCACCGGCCTGAGCCATATTTGGACGGCCACCGCCGCCACCGCCAACCATTGGTGCAATCTTTTTGATGATATTACCGGCATGTGCACCAGCGGATACAGCATCATCGGTTGCCATAACAATCAGGTTAACCTTCTCACCCATAGACGATGCCAAAATGACAACGCCAGAGCCAATCTTTGTCTTCATCTCATCACCAAGATTACGAAGCGCATTCATATCGATATCGCTAACCTTGATTGGAAGAATCTTGTAATCTCCTGCTGTTTGTACATTGTCCATAACGTTTCCAACTGCAGATTTTGCCATCTTATCCTTGAGCTTCTGATTTTCTGACTGAAGTGCCTTCATCTCTGCAAGCATAGACTCAATCTTATCTACCAGATTATGAGGTTCTGTCTTTGCAGCAACACTTGCCATCTTTAATGTATTCTCAACATCCTTATAATATGCAAATGCACCCTGAGAGGTTAATGCTTCAATACGACGAACACCCGCAGCAACACCTGACTCAGATACAATCTTGAAGGTTGCGATGGAACCGGTATTTGCTACGTGTGTACCACCACAAAGCTCAATAGAGAAATCTTCCATATTGACAACGCGAACGGTGTCTCCGTATTTCTCTCCGAACAATGCCATAGCACCTGTCTTTTTCGCATCTTCAATGCCCATAACCTTTGTTTCAACAGTAAGATCCTGCGCAATCTTCTCATTTACGATTTCTTCTACCCTTGCAATTTCTTCCTTTGTCATTGCCTGGTTATGCGTAAAGTCAAAACGAAGACGATCCTGATCTACATAGGAACCAGCCTGCTCTACATGACCACCAAGTACGGTTTTCAGTGCCTTTTGAAGAAGATGGGTTGCAGAATGGTTCATACAGGTATGATTTCTTCTGTCTGCATCCACCTGAAGATTGGCTGTCTCTTCAAGCTTGATTTCGCCACTTTCCACATATCCGATATGTGCAATCTTTCCACCGACAACCTTGATAGTATCTTCAACTACAAAGCGTCCGGAAGGTGTTGTAAGCACACCGGTATCTCCACACTGACCACCCATGGTCGCATAGAATGGGGTTTCGCTAACAAGCACAGAGCCCTGCTCTCCTTCTGCAAGACAAGTTGCAACATCGCTGGCACCAGTCAATGCAATAATCGGTGACTCATGCGTCAATCTGTCATATCCAACAAACTCTGTATTTAAAGCAACATCCAGTTTTTCATATACGGTTGCATCTGCGCCCATATAATTTGTTGTCTTTCTGGCTTTTCGTGCACGTTCTCTTTGCTCCTGCATACTAGCTGTAAAGCCTTCTTCATCTGCATCAAATCCAGCTTCCTCTAAGATTTCCTTTGTAAGATCCAGAGGGAATCCATACGTATCATAAAGCTTAAATGCATGCTCACCGGAAAGTGTCTTAACGTTTTGAGCCTTCATCTCTTCCATGTAAGTATTGAGAATGGAAAGACCCTGGTCAATCGTTCTGTTGAAGTTTTCTTCCTCTGCATTTAAGGTTGCAAAGATATGTTCCTGCTTTTCTGCAAGTTCCGGATACGCATCCTTGGATACTGCGATGACTGTCTTGGAAAGCTCTGCTAAAAATGCCCCCTTGATACCAAGCAATCTTCCGTGACGTGCTGCACGACGAAGCAAACGGCGAAGAACATAGCCTCTTCCTTCGTTAGATGGAAGGATACCATCCGATGTCATAAAGGTAACGGAACGAATATGGTCTGTGATTACACGGATAGAAACATCCTGATTCTCGTTTTCCTTATAGGTTACGCCCACCATCTCACAGATTTTATCACGAAGCGCTTTGATGGTATCCACATCAAAGATCGAATCTACATCCTGCACAACAACAGCCAGACGCTCGAGCCCCATACCGGTATCGATATTCTTCTGGTCAAGCTCTGTATAATGATTCTTTCCGTCATTGTCAAACTGCGTAAATACGTTGTTCCATACTTCCATATAACGGTCGCAGTCACAGCCTACGGTACAATCAGGTTTTCCACAACCATATTTTTCTCCACGGTCATAATAAACCTCCGAACATGGACCACAAGGACCTGCACCGTGCTCCCAGAAATTATCTTCCTTGCCAAACTTGAAGATTCTCTCCGGTGCAATACCAATCTCCTTGTTCCAGATATCAAAAGCTTCCTGGTCTTCCAGATAGACGGATGGGTACAGACGGTCAGCCGGAAGTCCAACAACCTCTGTCAAAAACTCCCAGGTCCAGTGAATGGCATCATGCTTGAAATAATCTCCAAAGGAGAAGTTACCAAGCATCTCAAAGAAGGTACCATGTCTTGCTGTCTTACCAACATTTTCGATATCTCCTGTACGGATACATTTTTGGCAGGTTGTCACACGTCTTCTCGGCGGAATCTCCTGTCCGGTAAAATATGGCTTCAAAGGCGCCATACCCGAATTTATCAACAACAAACTGTTATCATTATGTGGAATTAACGAAAAGCTCTTCATGCGAAGATGATCTTTGCTCTCGAAGAATTCCAAAAACATCTTTCTTAATTCATTTACTCCGTAGTTGTTCACCTTACACTTCCTCCTGGTCTTTTGCATCTTTATTGGCACGTATTTTTTTGCCAACCATGATTCCTAAGCCTGCGCACAAAAGCATCGCAAAGAATTTGATCAAATATGTTACGAGTTCACTCAATACTGCTGTCATATCCTATCCCTCCATTAAATCCTTGAAAAAACAGGTTCGGCTGCCTGTATGGCAGGCTGCTCCCTCCTGTAACACCTTTGCCAATATTGTGTCATTGTCGCAATCAAGGTATAACTCCTTTACATGCTGATAATGCCCACTTGTCTCTCCTTTTAACCACAAGCTTTGACGACTGCGGCTATAATAGGTCATAAGACCTGTTTCCAAGGTCTTATTATAGCTTTCCTCGTTCATATAGGCAAGCATTAATACATCCCCTGTTTCATAGTCCTGCACAATGGCCGGAATCAGTCCCGCATCATTTAATTTGAACTGTGAAAATGGGATGGTTCCTTTTAATGGCATATAACTTATACTTTTATGTTCCATTTCCTTCACCTACAGACTGCCCTTTGTTGACAGGATCTGTCCTTCCAAACGTGGATCTATCGAAGTTGCTTCGTCCAAAGCTTTCGCAAAGGCCTTGAAAGCGGCTTCGATAATATGATGATTATTGGAGCCTGACAATTGCTTGATATGAAGATTCATACCGGCACTGTAGGAAACGGCATAGAAAAACTCTTTTACCATCTCCGTATCGAAATATCCAACCTGAGGTGTAGTTAAATCAAGATCATACACCAAAAATGGTCTGCCGGATAAATCGATTGCGGATAAAACCAATGTCTCATCCATTGGCAACATAAAGGAACCAAAACGCTTGATTCCCTGCTTGTCACCGATTGCCTTTGCAATCGCCTGTCCCAGAACAATACCGGTATCTTCGATGGTGTGATGACTGTCTACAAACAAATCACCAGTCACCTTACAATTTAAATCAAAGAATCCATGCTTTGCAAAGCTGATGAGCATGTGGTCAAAAAAACCGATTCCGGTATCCACCTTGGCATAGCCACTTCCATCGAGATTCAGTTCCAGTTCAATCTCTGTTTCCTTTGTCTTTCTACTTACTACTCCTACACGATTTGCCATATTCCATCTCTCCTTATTTACTCGAATCTTACACGAATGGAGTTTGCATGTGCTGTGAGCTGTTCAGACTCGGCAAATGCCACAATATCCTTGTATACAGGCTCAAGCGCTTCCTTCGAATAATAAATAATACTTGATTTCTTTATAAAGTCATCCACGGAAAGTGGTGAAAAGAATTTTGCAGTTCCGTTGGTTGGAAGTACATGGTTTGGTCCGGCAAAATAATCTCCAAGCGGCTCAGAAGAATAACTTCCAAGGAAGATGGCACCGGCATTTTTTACTCTTGTCATTGTATCAAACGGATTCGCTGTTACAATCTCCAAATGTTCACTCGCAATTTCATTGACGGTATCCAATGCATCCTCCATAGAATCTGCAACCAGGATATAACCGTAATTATCCAAAGATTTCTGCATAATCTCTTTTCTGGAAAGTGCTTCTACAAATTGATCCACTTCCTTGCTTACCTGCTCGGCTAGTTCTTTTGAAGTCGTAACCAAAATAGCGGAAGCCATCTCATCATGCTCTGCCTGTGAGAGCAGATCTGCAGCTACAAACCTTGGATTGGCTGTCTCGTCTGCCAATACTAAAATCTCGCTCGGTCCTGCAACGGAATCAATACTTACATGACCAAATACGCAACGCTTTGCAAGCGCAACGAAGATATTTCCAGGTCCCACTATCTTGTCAACCTTTGGAATGGACTCTGTTCCATAAGCAAGTGCTGCGATTGCCTGAGCACCACCCGCCTTGTAGATTTCATCTACACCAGCCTCCTTTGCTGCAACCAAGGTCATCGGATATACGACACCTTCTGCATTACATGGGGTTGTCATAACAATCTTTGATACACCGGCCACCTTTGCAGGGATGACATTCATCAATACAGAGGAAGGATAAGCAGCCTTTCCACCCGGTACATAGACACCGACTTTGTCCAAGGCAGTGACCTTCTGTCCGAGCATACTGCCATTGTCCTCACTGTCAAACCAGCTATACTGCTTTTGCTTTTCGTGATATGTACGAATATTTACAATCGCTTTGCGAATGATTTCCAATAAATTTGCATCAACCTGCTGATAAGCAGCTTCGATTTCTGCATCCGTTACCTTTACATTGGATGCGTCGATATCTGCATGGTCAAACTTCTTTGTATAGGCAAATAATGCTGCATCACGATTCTCGTGTACATCTGCAACTATCTGCTTTACGGTATCCTCATAGCTTCCATAGCTATCCGGACTACGCTTTAAAAGGTTCGTCAAAATGTCTTTTTTCGTTTCTTCATTTAATGTAACGATTCTCATCCTTTTGCCTCCGACTTTATTATTTTATTTAGATGATTCAAAATATTACGAATTCTTTCATGCTCCATCTTTAAGCTCACCTGATTGACTACCACACGTGCGGACAATGGACAGATTTCTTCCAAAACCTCCAATCCATTTTCCTTCAAAGTAGAACCGGTTTCTACAATATCTACAATCACTTCTGATAAATCAACCAAAGGTGCAAGCTCTACAGAACCATTGAGCTTGATAATCTCAACCGTTTGATTTTTCTTGTCATTAAAGTAATTCTTTGCAATGTTTGGATATTTACTGGCAACACGGATAATCTCGTTTTTTGTAAGCAATTCTTTCGCAGACTTTGGTCCACATACACACATTCTGCATTTTCCAAAACCAAGATCCATCACTTCATAGAGATTACGACCCTCTTCCATAATCGTATCCTTACCAACAACTCCGACATCCGCTGCACCGTATTCGACATAGGTTGGCACATCAGAGGCCTTCGCCAGAAAAAATTTGATTTTGTGCTCTTCATTGGTGAAAATTAATTTTCTGGTATTGGGGTCCTTCACTTCCTCACAAGTGATTCCCATCTGTTCAAACAAAGCAAGTGTCTTCTTCGCAAGTCGACCCTTTGCTAATGCAAATGTTAAATAACGCATATCTATTCTCCCAATCCTTTAATATAAATCCTTCGAAAGTACCTGTTTGCGTGAAGCATCTTCCATAGAAATGACATCCACATGTTCTTCATCCACAAAATAGTAGAGCTTCGAAAAATGCATCTTCTTTCCATAGTCGATGTATTCTTCCAAATCGTGACGCTGAGACATGCGAACAAGCTCAATCTTCTGATCTTTGCCACGAAGATTTGTTGTAAGTTCAATCGCAGCTTTTTGATTCTCTGCCTTATAAAGAACAAGCAAATTTGAAGAATCAATTGGAACTTCAATCTTATTTCTGGAAATCGCACTCATAAGGTCATCCAAGTAAATGGCAAAACCAACCGATGGTGCCTCTTTTCCAAACTTTTCAAGGAGCTGATTGTATCTTCCTCCCTTGACGATGGCATCTCCGGTTCCGTAGGTATATCCGCGGAACACGATACCTGTATAGTAATGGAACCGATTTAACATAGATAAATCAAAACCAACATATCTCTCATATCCATAGCTTTCCAAAGCATGATAAACCTTTCGCATACGGTCAATCGCTTCCAAAGAACGTTCATTGCAAACAAGCGACTGTGCACGCTCTAACATATCCAATCCACCAAACAGGGTATCAAAGCTTCGCAACACCTCTTTGGTTTCATCCGAAACAGCTAAGCTGTTTACAAATTCTGTCAATCCAAAGAAATTCTTGGAATGAATATACTCCCGAATTTTTGCTTCTTCTTCCTCACTTAAATGTGCCTGCTCAATAATTCCTTTAAAGAAATCGACCTCGCCGATTTCAATCTGGAATTCTTTTAATCCTGCAGAAAGTAAACAATGAATGACACAGGCAATAATCTCTGCATCGGCAGCAGAACTGTCGTCATTGATAAGCTCTCCGCCGATTTGTGTAAATTCTGACAATTTACCCTGATGCTGATGCGCATTGATAAAGGTATTGCCCTGATAGCACAGACGAATCGGAAGCTCTTCATCCGGATAATACTTTGCTACACATCGCGCAATACTGGGTGTGATGTCCGGACGTAACACAAGAGTATTGTTGTTACGGTCAAAGAACTTGTACATCTCATTCGATGGTGCAGAACCCTTATCCATATTAAAAATATCGAAATACTCAAAGGATGGTGTATCGATATCCTGATATCCATAAAGCTCTAATACATGATGAATCTGTGATAACACCTTGCGTTTCTTCTTACATTCTGAATCATAAATATCTCGTACACCCTCAGGGGTATGTAATAACTTTTCGTTCAAAACTATTCTCCTTTTTTCTTCCCTATTTTTGCTGTGATTGTGTTTTCCCTTACAGCACATAAACACTCCATGGTATTATACTTCATTTAACATAAAATATCAAAGATTTTAGCTATTTTTCTGACATATTTTTCATATCCCGATATTCTAATCAAAAAACAGAACATTTGTTTGCATTTATGGTTCATATGTGATATGATGTTGCCATGAGAAAGGGGTGAAAACATGGCGAATGCAAAATTATCTGATAAGCAGCGTGAGATTTTAGAGTACATGAAAAATTGTATTTTAAATAAGGGATACCCACCGGCAGTTCGTGAGATTTGCGAGGCAGTTCATCTCAAATCCACTTCTTCTGTCCATGCCCATCTCGAAAGCCTGGAGGAAAAAGGATATATACGCAAGGACCCGACAAAACCTCGTGCCATTGAGATTTTGGATGATGATTTTAATCTGAGTCGACGTGAGGTTGTAAACCTTCCGATTGTTGGTACGGTTACCTGTGGCGAACCGATTCTGGCTTCTCAGAATATTGAAGGCTACTTCCCGATTCCACCGGAATACCTGCATGCAAACGGACGTGACAAGTTCATGCTCAAGGTAAAAGGTGACAGTATGATTAATGTCGGTATCTTTGATGGTGACCTTGTCATTTGCGAACAATGCAATACTGCAAGAAACAGTGATATCGTAGTTGCGTTGATTGAGGATTCTGCTACGGTAAAAACCTATTACAAAGAAGATGGTTACTATCGATTGCAGCCGGAGAATGACTATATGGATCCAATCATTGTGCATGAGAATCTTGAAATTCTCGGAAAGGTTGTCGGATTGTTCCGTACCTTCTAATTTTAGGCATGAAAAAAGCGGTATAAAACCGCTTTTTTTAGCTTATGACAAAATCACAATATAATCCTTCTTTATTTTCCCTTGATGTCAAAAAACGATATCTCACACAGCTTCCTTCGTTGAATCTGACATACAAGGCAGAATGCGAATAAGAAAGCTCTTTCATCAACTGCATGAACAAAGCTTCCGCATGTTCCACCGAAAAATTCTTCAATCGGATATCGATAATAAATTGATTAAAATGAACAGATACAGAATAACGATTTATCTCGTTTCGATTCCCCAATACTTCGGATATCTTATCTTGAATTTTCGAATCAGACTGCAAATTTAGCCGACTCATATATTCATTAATAATCTTGTACATAGAAATAAATACTCTTTTCTTCTTGTATAATTAGTATTTCTGTTTATCCGGAATTGCGTTATAAACTTCTTTGAACTCATCAAAATGCTGAATAAACAGCTTAACTACAGTTGGGTCAAAACTCTTTCCGGACAAACGAATGATTTCATCGAAGGTATCCTCCAAAGACCATCCTTTTTTGTAATAACGGTCCGAAGTCAAGGCATCAAAGACATCACAGACTGCCATCATACGGCTGATATAAGCAATCTCTTCCCCCTTCATACCAAGATATCCGGTTCCATCCCAACGTTCATGATGTTCCTTTGCAAGGACGCAGGCAAGATGCATCAACTCACCCGGACATTTTTCCAATAATGCTTCTCCATAAAGTACATGATTTTTCATAATCTGATATTCTTCGTCTGTCAGCTTATCCGGTTTGTCGAGAATCTCTTCGCTTATCATCAACTTACCGATGTCATGCATCATGGATGCAGTGGAAATCTTATCTACATATTCATCATCAAATCCGGATGCTTTTGCTAAAATGCGCATATAGGCAGCCACTCTCTTGATATGCTCACCTGTAAACTTCGACTTACTCTCGCTGATTTCCGCAAACGAGAAAATCAAACCATTCTGGTTATCCTGCATGGTTGCAGCCATATTTATCGCGGAATTAATCATCATAGAATTACGCTGCACGATAAAATATGCAACAACGGATAAACCAAATACAATCGAAATCTGAGGTACCACATAGGAAAGAAGTGCATCTTCAAAGTTTCGGCATACAAAGCCTGCAAAGATTCCGGAGAACTGGTATGCAAGATAATTGGAGATAACAATTCCACATGACATAAGTAAAGACGCAAACAATACCAAGGTCTGATTGTAATACAAAGAAGCAAGCAGAATCGGGAACAGCATAACCGGATATGCATACGAAGATAACAATGTCAGCATCAAAGTTGCAATGATACAAACACATATGATCACAATATGCTTGGTTATTCGCAAATCGTCAAATTTTAATATATTGATAATTAAGGTAGGAATCAATGCAACGAACATAGAAGATGCAAAGAAAATCGTTAAAAGTGCAACATCAATATTTGTCGCAAAATAGCAATAGCCAAATGCAGCAGCGAGTATCAAAAAAATAACTCGCATACATCTGGCTGAAATCTGATTGATTCTTATATAATTATCATGAATTAAATTGGCCTTGTTCAATGTCTCTCTCCCAAATCCACATATTCTCCATCGCTCCAAATACGATCCAAATCGTAAAACGATCTCTCTGTTTCCGAAAAGATATGAACAATTATATCATAATAATCCAATAAAATCCATCCTCCATTTGCATAACCTTCACGATTTTTTAATTCCGCTTTGGCTTTGCGCATGGCTTCTTCCACATTATCTGACATTGCCTGGATTTGATTGCGGTTATCTCCATCCGCAAGAACCAAATAATCTGCCATAGAAGAGATTTCTGATATCCGAATCACCTTTATGTCATGGGCTTTTTTGTCTTCCAATGCATCGACTATGGTTTTCACATACTCCATCATCTGCATGCTCTACCTCCATACTAATTCTTTGGCATTTTCATTTGGTTTGTAACATAGAAATCATATGTTTTTTGTGTCATGATATCCAGTTCTAACGTCGTACCGTTTAGAAAATCCAAAGTATTCTTTAAGATATGAATGACACACGTATCCAAATCTGTAAATGCTTCCTTTCTGATTTCATCAATTTCCGGAAGCGGTTTGCGATTTGGCTCAATATAGTCAGCAACAAAAATGATTTTCTCTAAAATCGACATATTCGGACGTCCCGTTGTATGATATGTGATTGCATCCAATATAATCTGGTCTGTCACATCATATTTGTAGCGGGCATAATATGCCCCAAGCTTTGCATGAAGCAAATCCGGATTCTTTTCTTCGTATCGACTGATTGGTAATCCGTGCTTCTGAGATTTTTCCAATTTTGTCTTTGTGGCAAGTCCTTTTGCACAATCATGAAGCAAACCTGCGGTTCTTGCCTTATCCACATCCACATCATACCGCATCGCCAGGCAGGCAGCTGTATACTCAACGCCTAACGAATGCTCAAATCTTTTTTCACTTATTTTTCCCTTCAAACGGGCAATCATTTTATCTCTGGTCATACTGAATCCTCATTCCCCATATGATATAGTTTGTTTTCATTTATATAGTTTTGTACGGTGGTTGGTACCAATCCCGTTAAATCCTCATTGTTTTGACAGCGTATACGAATCTCGGAGGAGGATACAGGAAATGGTTTCATTGACATCATTTTTATATTAGCAAAAGGATATCGCGATTGCAATTCCAGTATTTTACACTCTATCTCCTTCGTCGCCTCCACTCTCGCCGCCACCAGGATGTGGCATAATTTCAAAATATCCTCAAACCGATACCAGGTATGAATGGAAAACAACGAATCATCCCCTATCACAAAATAGATGTTTATATCCGGATTGATATGATATAAATGTTCCAGCGTTTCCACCGTATAGGTAACTCCACCTCTTTGAATCTCAAAATCACTGACTGCAATGTTTTTGTAATTCTGCACTGCAAGGCTTGCCATCTTCAAGCGATGTTTTTCACTGACAAATTCAGAATCTTCTTTATATGCCGGCTTATGATTTGGCATAATAATGAGCTGTTCTATCTCTGGATATTCCTTTAGCACCTGCGAAGCCATACATAGATGACCATTATGAATCGGGTTAAAGCTTCCACCCAAAATCGCAATCGTATGAAATTGTCGAAAATCTACTTCATACATGAAATCACCTGATGAATGTCCTAGGAAGGTAATTGAATCTTTGGATCCTTCTTGCGAGGACGATACAACACGATTTTTTTGCCAATTACCTGAACCACCTGACTCTTTGTACGCTCTGCCATTACATTTGCGATTTCACGAGGATCATCGATACAGTTCTTTAAAACACCAACCTTAACAAGCTCTCTTTTTTCCAATGCATCACTGACTGCCTCACAAATCTCAGGTGTCAGACTTGATTTTCCAACATGTAAGATTGTATCAATATTCATCGCTAAACTTTTCAAATATGCTCTTTGCTTACTTGTCATAATCCACCTCGATTTATTTATAATAATCAAATTCCAGTCCATACAGTTTGACTGTATCGCCTTCTTCTATTCCAAGTTCCTCTAACATATCCAGAATACCATTTTCCTTTAAGAATCTCTGGAAGAATGCAAATCCTTTCTCTGATTCGAGATTTGTATATCCCAGCATACGTTCAATTCTAGGACCTTCCACAAGGTACAAATGATCATCATCCTCTGATTTTTTAACTTCAAATGGAAGCTCCGGATTATCCATGAATTCAACATCCATCTCCGGTGCAAATTCAATCACTTCGTCTGGTGCTTCCGCAACCATTTTATTGACATGCCATAATAGTTCATCTAAGCCTTTTCCGGATACAGCCGAGATTGGGAAGACCTTGATTCCCTTTGGCTCATATTCTTCTTTTAACATCGAAATAACGGTTTCATAATCCTCACCATAAAGCGCATCACATTTATTTGCTGCAATCACCATTGGACGGCTTGCAAGTTCCTCGTTGTAAGAACGAAGTTCTTTGTTGATTGCCTCAATATCTACAATCGGATCACGACCTTCTGTAGAAGCTGCGTCAACAATATGGATCAATACCTTGGTACGCTCTATATGACGCAAAAATTCAATACCAAGCCCCACACCATCGGAAGCACCCTCGATAATTCCGGGAATATCAGCGATAACAAATCCCTGTTTATCGCCAAGGTCAACCACACCGAGATTCGGATTCAAGGTAGTGAAATGATAGTTTGCAATCTTCGGTTTTGCATTTGTCACTCTGGATAAAAAAGTGGACTTACCAACATTTGGAAATCCAACCAGACCAACATCCGCAATCATCTTCAATTCCAGATTCACCCACAATTCCTTTGCGGGTTTTCCCGGTTGTGCATATTTTGGTGCCTGCATAACGGAAGTTACATAATGACGATTTCCCTTTCCGCCACGTCCACCCTTTAATAAGGTCACCGGTTCCGTCTTATTGGACATATCGAGAATGACTTTACCACTTTCTGCATCCTTTACAACCGTTCCTGCCGGTACTTTGAGAATCACATCCTTACCATTCGCACCATGACAGTTTCGTTTTCCACCTTCTTCACCATCCTGTGCTACATATTTGCGAACATGTCGAAAATCTGTCAGTGTATTAAGGCCCGGATCTACCACAAAAATAACGTCTCCTCCATTTCCGCCGTCTCCTCCATCCGGTCCCCCGTCCGGAACATACAATTCACGACGAAAGGATACGTGTCCGTCACCGCCTTTTCCCGATTTTATAAATATTCTTGCACGATCTGCAAACATGGATTCCCTCCTCATAAAAGAAAAGCCGGGAAAAAACATCCCGGCTTATACTCATAATTACTTAGACTCTACTGGGTAAACGGAAGCCTGCTTCTTATCTCTACCCTTTCTCTCGAAACGGAGAACACCATCTACAAGTGCAAATAATGTGTCATCGCCGCCGATTCCAACGTTTACACCAGGATGAATCTTAGTTCCACGCTGTCTGTATAAAATATTACCAGCCTTAACAAACTGTCCGTCTGCTCTCTTTGCTCCAAGTCTCTTAGACTCTGAATCTCTGCCGTTCTTTGTAGAACCAACACCCTTCTTATGAGCAAAGAACTGTAAATTCATTCTTAACATAGTCGTTACACCTCCTTGTAGTGTACCTGTAAATACTTTTTACCATGCTCCTTCGATATGTTCGACAATCCCATATCAAGAGCCTGAACTAATAATTGTCCCTTTTCATCTGAGCCGGACGAAAACTTGAAACGAATCGTTCCAGATTCAATCTGCTCACAAACACCTGCATTCTCTGTCAATGCTTCAATTGCATTTACAGTATTTATTACAAGTGAAGACACAGATGCGCACACAATATCCTGACCGCTTTTCGCATATCCGGCATGCCCGGAAACGCTAAAACCACGATATGTTCCATCTGTATTCAAATAAAAATCAGCCTTTATCATAGTTCGAACTAAGCATTGATTGCTGCAATCTTAACCTGAGTATATGGCTGTCTGTGACCCTGCTTCTTGTGATAGCCGGTCTTTCTCTTGTACTTGTAAACAACGACCTTCTTGCCCTTGCCTTCACCAAGTACAGTAGCCTTTACTGAAGCATTTGCACATGCATCACCACAAAGCATATCCTTGTCAGTGTTAATTGCTACTACGTCGAAAGATACCTCTGAGCCTTCCTCAGCATTAAGCTTCTCAACCTTAATGATATCTCCTTCAGCTACCTTGTACTGCTTTCCGCCTGTTGCAATAATTGCGTACATTTAGGTTACCTCCTATTATCATTACTCGCCAGTTTCGGTGCCGTTTTTACGCGGACTTAGACCACACTGTGCGGCATACTCGAATAATTTATCATACATGATTCGATTTGTCAAACATTTTCTATTATATTTTTATGTTCATATAATGCTTTTCTGATTTTCTTTCTCGTCACTTCGACAAGTCCCAATTTCGTCATATCTACAACGGTTGTCAAGACACTGTCCATACTTACAAAATTTTGCAGTTCCTGCATTAACCGTTTTCTGTTATGTTCCTCTTTCATATTGATAAAATCAATAACGATAATACCGGACAGGTTTCTCAAACGAAACTGTCTTGCACATTCCTTTGCCGCCTCCAGATTGATATTATAAAGGATTTCTTCGGAATTACTTCCTTTAATCGCCTTACCACTGTTTACATCAATCACGGTCATCGCTTCCGTTGGTTCAATCACAAGATAAGCTCCAGACTTCAAATACACTCGCTTGGAAATGGTTTTCTCCAAACATCTTTGCAACCTATACATAGAAGCAAGCGTAAAGCTCGTATCCTGATAATATTCAACTTCCAGCTTGCCTGCCATTGCATCTACAACGGAAGGTACATCCGAAACAAATGTAAGCTTGGGATATCTGGTTTTCAAATCCATCATATCTTTCGTATATGCTTCCGATTGCTGATACAAACAACTGTAGGCAGTCGCATATTGGGAACGTGTAAGCAACTCATCCAGCTTATTTAGTAAATCATGTGCTTCCTGTTTCAGACTATTTACATCCATTTCCTGTGCATGTGTTCGTAAAATCCCACCATAGGTTGTGTTATAAACCGGTTTAAAGTCATGTAAAACCTCTAAAAATTGCTGCTTTAATGTATTGCGTACTTCTTTGTCGGTAATCTTTGTCGATATACCAACCACATCCGTACCCGCATGTACAACGACGCTTTTTCCACTAAGGGAAACCTGAGTGGTCACAGTCGCCTGTTTTGATTTTATTTTGTCCTTTGTCACCTGAACAACCAATAAATCACCGACTTTAAATGGATTGCCATGCCAGTCTTCCAGTGGAAGGTAACAGCTTTCCCCTTTTTTTATATCCACAAACGCAGCTTTAATATTGGATACAATATTCGATACTCTGGCCACATAGATATTGCCAATCCGGGAATCTTCTTCGTAACAGCGAATTTCATTGATCTGACCATCCTGTTGTAAGAACAGCATTGTGTTTCCGTATAAATTTGTGACAATACATTTATCGTTCATCAAATAATCTTACCAGCTTTCTCCGGTTTCCAGCAAAGACTGCAAATTATCCGGCTCCCCCATATAAGTTTCCAGACGATGTATCCTATAATCATATCGATTGTAAGCAATCCCTGCTGTCTGACACATTGCTTCTACTACTAATTCCGGTTTTAAATTATCCTTACTACCGGATGCCAAAAGCATGTAGATGCCATCTTCCCGCAGCGCAAGCTGATAGATAGATGGCCGGATATTCACCGGTTCTTCTTTGGTTTTTGTCTTTTTCATGATTTCTACATTGGAAAGTTCTTTAAATATTTCCAAATGTGACTCAAGACTCTTCAGACTATCCGGATTTCCTTCTTCGTTTGTGTAAATCAAATAATCCGAGGCACTCACAAGTGCCATCGAAGGTTTTGCAGTCTCCGGAAGCTTCACGATATCCAGGACACGCACTCCATCCGGAAGTGTCTGATTCAATCGATCTATCATCTCCTGCTTTGGAGGTACACTTTCAAACTCTCCATCAAAATATTCTCCTTCTGAGGTCATACCAAGCGGCATAGGAGCCGCAAAGGAAATAATCTGATGTGGTGAAAACCCCTTGGAGTATGCAACATCCAGCTTTGCACGACGGATTGCCTTTTGAAACAATCGCATCATATCCAGATGTCCGATAAATCGCAAAACGCCTGTTTTGGTGTATTTAATTCGTAGCTTCAAAACATACACCTCCTCCATAGCCGGCTGCGCCACATCCGGAACAATGCTGTCTGCAGTTTTCTGTTACAACGCCTTGCTGTGCGCGTTCCCATTCTCTATACAAAAATTGCTTGCTCACACCAGCATCGATATGGTCCCAAGGAAAGATTTCATCCTTTGATCTTGGTCTTGCAGTGTAAAACTCCATATCAACACCATGTTTGTCAAATGCATTCATATAACGATCCATATCAAAGTATTCGGTCCATGCATCAAACATCCCGCCTTGTTTATACACTTCATAAATCGCAGACGATAGTCTTCTGTCACCCCTTGCAAATACACCCTCTAAAATTGAGATTCCGGCATCGTGATATACAAACTTCAAACTCTTTTTATTTTTCTGTTTCATAAACGCATCTTTTACATAATGCGCTCTTCTCAAATACTCATCCGGCAGAATCATAGGCGACCACTGGAATGGGGTAAATGGTTTTGGAACAAAATAGGATGCGGATGCATGGATCATCACACGACCATTTCGTTTTTCCTTTGGTACCGTATCAAAATACACTTCTGAAATACGCTGTGCCAATTCTGCAATCCCAAGCAAATCCTCATCTGTTTCTGTCGGTAATCCCATCATGAAATAAAGCTTCACTTTATCCCATCCACCCAGAAAGGCCTGTCTGCTACCTTCCATGAGATTTTCTTCTGTAATACCTTTATTGATAACATCCCGCAGTCTCTGTGTACCTGCCTCAGATGCAAAGGTAAGCGAAGACTTTTTGATATCCTGTACCTTTTTCATCACATCCAAAGAGAAAGAATCAATGCGAAGCGAAGGCAGGGATACATTGACATGATCCGTATCCTTGAGCGAAATCAGGTAATTGAGCAACTCATCTAATTGCTCATAATCACTCGAACTAAGTGAGCTCAGTGAGATTTCCTCATATCCTGTATTATCCAGCATCTCTCTGGCATATTTCTTTAATAGCTCTACATTTTTCTGCCTGGTCGGACGATAAATCATACCTGCCTGACAGAATCTGCACCCACGAATACAGCCCCTCATAATCTCAAGACAGACTCTGTCCTGTGTCGCACGAATGTATGGAACGACAGGCTTCATCGGATAAGAAACATCCTCAAAATCAGTAACCACTTGTCTTTTTATCTTATCCGGAACATCCTCATACTTTGCAGATACACGCTCTATCGTTCCATCTTCCTTATACGTAACGTCATACATCGATGGAACATAAATACCCGCAATCTTCGATGCCTCATGTAAAAATGCTTCTCTGGTCATCGAAGAATTCTTATATTCTTTATATAAATCCAACAATTCATCGTAACTGACTTCACCCTCTCCGATATAGAACAAATCAAAGAAATCAGCGATTGGTTCCGGATTGACTGTACAAGGACCACCACCTATAACAATCGGATCCTCCTGTGTACGGTCCTTTGCAAAAATGGGAATCCCGGACAAGTCCAAAACCTGTAAGATGTTTGTGTAACACATTTCATACTGGATGGTAATCGCAAGCCAATCGAATTGATGAATCGGGGTCTGTGTTTCAAGCGAAAACAGTGAAATATTCTCTTCTCGCATGATTTTATCCAAATCCGGCCACGGACTATATACACGTTCGCAATATACATCTTCTCTACGGTTAAACATATCGTACAAAATCTGAATTCCCAGATAAGACATACCGATTTCATATACATCCGGAAAACACATTGCGATTCGAACATCGATATCTTCAAGGTTCTTCCTGACCATATTCACTTCGTTTCCGATATAGCGGGCAGGTTTTTCAATCTGCATCAAAATCCGCTCCGGGAGCGCAAGCTTAGACATTCTTTTTACCTCTCAAATTAGTTTTTAAAACTGTGAATTGGTGCAGGGATTCTTCCTCCACGATTGATAAATGCATCACAGGAATATGGATTTACAGGCATAATTGGTGCATATCCAAGCAAGCCACCAAATTCCGCCTTATCTCCAACTGTTTTACCAACAACCGGAATAATACGTACAGCTGTTGTTTTCTGATTTACCATTCCAAGTGCCATCTCATCTGCGATGATGCCTGAAATCGTTGTAGCCTTTGT
>JBJENA010000002.1:0-24701 GCA_051879955.1 Wujia sp. | reverse complement strand
TAAGATTGCAGAAGCATACGCTCCGGATTACGACGAGAAGCAGATTCTGGAACAGTTGAAAACAATCGTTGTGTAAACAAATATCCCCGATACCAAAGGTACCGGGGATATTCGTTTTTAAAGTATTGCGTCAAAATATAAACGGATTACTATTTTTCATAACTGATTAAGGAGTGAATTCCATTTTCTGCTTCCATATAGGTTACAGTAATCACATCCTCTTCCTGAATGAAAATCAGGCTCTCATTTTCTGCAAATGCCTGCTTGTAGACATTTCCATTCTTATCTGTAATATATACAAAGCATTCATCTTCGATTTCGATATACTTGATATCCGCAACCGTGATCCGCTTACTTGGCATATCTTCTGTAGCAACCTCTGTATTGTCAATTGCCCCATTCTCTGCCAATAGTTTCTTGTAATTTGCCAAGGCTTCCTTCTGTGTCTTACCCGTTGCCACGATATTATACTTTTCTACATTGACAAGTGCATACATCTTTACAAGTCCTGCATTGTCCTTCAATACCAGGATATAGGTTGGTACATCGTTGATATTGATAAGGGATGGGAAAGATGCGACATATCCTAAGTTCTGAACCTGACCTTCTGCAGAGGACATTGCGCTGTGCTCCTCGGCACCTGCAATTGAAAAATACTTACTCTCACCGGTTCTGGAATTCATAAGCACAAATCCGATATTGGACTGGTCTCCATTTACAGATGTGACACCGGTATATACCCAGACGTCACCGTCCATTACCTTGTATCCATAATCGTCCGTAGTTACCTTACATCCCTTATTTCCAAAGAGACTGTTAATGTATCCACCTGAAAGCTTTCCGTACCAATTGTATTTTTGTGTTGCGAGATCCCCATCATAGACACGGTCTACCCAATTTGGAACATCTGCCACATCTTTGTATTCACAATCTCCTGAACATGGATCACAGATGACAACACCCTTTACATCCTTTGCGCCAAATAATCCTGCATTTGGCTCCAAAACAGGACAGATATAATAAGGATTTCCATCATTGTCAAGCTCAAAATAATACCCATAAAACTGATACATAGGATAAGAAAGCTGTACATGTCGCTGCAAATTTTGATTAAAGCATGCGGATGTCGCATACATCATAGGTTTTTGCAGCTTCACATATTTCGCTTCGTTCTTTACCGGGTCAACCAATACATATCCCGGAATACCGTTGTTCCGATTGTTCATATACTTGAAGAATCCTGCATATTCCAAACTCGCAACCTTCATTGGCACGCCATTATAATCAATCGTGCTGTAATCCTCACTGACCTGATACTGGCTGACTACATCTACCAGAGAACCAATCGCACGGTTACCGATAATGCGGGCACTGTCTGTATCCATCAACGCAATGTTCTCCACAGTCTCACTCTGTGGCACGTCCACAGAGAAATCACCCTCTGTCAGCTCGATAATCGATGCATACTTACCTGAATTGAAAATAGGAGAAGAAACAATGCCACCAATTACCGGTACACCGACACAAATGGCAAGCAAAATACCAAACACTCTTCCTGCAAAATGTGATTTCCCGGATTTACTTCCTGCAAACTGAAAATTATTGGACTTATAATCAAGGAAACACATTAAAACTGCAAAAACAGTAATTGCCAGCCAAATCCAAAATCCCGCTACATGAATGTTAATCGGTGGTGTCACAAAGTAGTAAAACAAACCTTCCAACAAAGCGACAATGCCGAGTGCCACAACATTTGCAACCCCAAATCTTCCGCCACCTCCGGATGTTTTCAACTGTTTCTTCTCTTGTTTGTTCTTTTTCTTCTGATTTTTGGTCATGATATTATCCACATCATATTCGACCTTCACTTTTTTTGACATATCGATCTTCCTTTCTTCCTTCTGCAAATCTATGACCTGCAGCTTGCCTGATAGGCTTCCACTGCAGTTTCATACAGGTTATTACCCTGACTGTCAATCACAACAATAACCGGCAGATTTTCAACACGCATCTTGCGGATGGCTTCTGTTCCCAAATCCTCATAGGCAAGTATCTCTGATTCCTTGATACACTTTGATAAAAGCGCTCCTGCACCTCCGACTGCTGCCATATAAACAGCTTCATTCTCGACGATAGAGTCAATCACTGCCTGACTTCTCTTTCCTTTTCCAAGCATGCCGCAAAGCCCCTTACCAAGAAGAAGTGGCGTATATTTATCCATACGACTGCTCGTTGTAGGACCTGCAGAACCAATCACCTGTCCCGGCTTTGCAGGTGTCGGACCAAGATAATACAAGGTCTGTCCTGTCAAATCAAGCGGCAAAATCCCCTTGTCAAACAATTCCTTCGCATCTGCACCTTCATCAATGACTCCATCTGCCTGCGCCTTTAAAATCGCATCGTACATTCTCTTGTGCGCAGCATCTCTGGCACTGTAAATCGTACCCGTCAGATAGATATAATCTCCGGCCTTCAAATTCTTAACTGCTCCCTCCTCAAAGGGAACCGCAACTATATGTTTCTCGCTCATTCTATTCCTTCTTTCCTATGTATTACTTTGTAAGCAGATATCCATCGAGACGCAAACGTTCGTAGGTCTTCTTGGTTGGATCAATGCGGAAGCTGACACTTGTGATTAAGAAATCATGGGTAGCATCCAGCGACAGCTTCATCGGCTCTTTGTCTTCATTGTTACTCGCAAGATCAACCTTATAAGAATCACGATAGTAATCGATGCATTCTGTCAAATCATAGTGATCATAATGAAGCTCTCCCAATGAGAAGCTGATATCCTCATAAGAGTTTTCTCCTTCGCTATAGTCTCTGAAATTGATTGGACGGATGGTTTGATAGTCTGCGATATCGATTTCCTGCTCCTCCCAACTGTATGTACAATCTTCTGTGTTGTTCCATACAGAGTCGTTCACTTTTTCTCCCGCCATGTTGAACATTTCTACAAATTCTTCCCGCTCTGATTTTGTATATCTTTCTTTTAGATATACTGTTCCATAAAGATTGTTTATCAGATAATCATAGCTTCCTCCTGCCTGTCTCCAGTCACCATCTTCAACTGCTGTTTCAAACCGATGTTTTTGACTCAAATATCCAACTGTAGGTGCGTTAATACCCGGAATAACCGTTGAAGTAACTAACATACCAAGCACTACAAACATCAGCTTCTCATAGTGGTCTTTTGGCCACAGGGTATAAGCAATCTGCAGGATAATAAATAAAATTGCAAAATATCTGCTCTCTGTCCATCCACAATCTGCGATTCGCATACAGATACAGATAATTTCCAAGAGAATAAACGGTGCATAGAGATATCGACAGATACTACTAATTTTTCCCAGAATCCCGATTGGTTTTCCCATCTCATCCTTTTGTGCGAATCCATAAACAAAGGTCCATATCAAAACACCATAGGCAAATAACTGTGCACAGATATTGAACACCTCATTGCTAGGCAACTTCCAGCTTACTATAATTTTTATGATATACAGGTAAATAATCGCCATCGCAATCAAAACACATGGAAACATGGCGAAGGTAATAAATCCCTTTGTAAACCGCGAATTGTCTTCCTCTGTATGTACAAATGCATGCAAGGTCATTGGAAGATAAACGGTAGAACAAAGGAGGATTTCCACATTTTCTACAAATTCCCAATAATCAATATCTGTAATCAATGTATCAAATACCATAAGTACCAATAATCCAGCGAGATACAGCGCCAAAAATAGTCCCCATATTTTCAACAATCCGAACAAGACTCTTGGCAGATATTGATAGATATCCAGCTTGGAATTTTGAATGATACGGTATATCGTCAACACGACAAGCACACTTACATATGCCACACAAATCCATGACAGATACCACCTTACAATTTCATTGTCATATCTTGCCTCATCGACGCTGTACAATATGATATCCCACAAAATTGCAACCACAAAAAAGATAATATGCCAGACCCATGGTTTCTTCATTTTTCTCGTTTCCACAAAAAAGGAGCCTGCCATAAAAATAATCGCAATCACATGAATGTGAAACATCAAATCATCATCTATTCCTTCATTTACACGAAAAACCAATAAAACAGAATAGATAATTGCAACAATGAGTGTCACAAGATATGTACGATAGATATCCTTGATGGAATCCTTTTGTTCCTGCAAAAAGCTTTGTATTTTTCCCATGCGGTCCTCCTTTCATTAAAGAACGACTGTTTTGTGTCGATTGACATGACAGCACATATTGACTGCAAGCGGCATACCGGCAATATGGGTTGCATAGCTTTCGATATTGACTGCAAGTGCTGTTGTCTTTCCTCCCAGTCCACCGGGACCGATACCGGTCTGATTGATCAATTCCAATAATTCGTCCTCGATTCTTGCAATATGAGATGCAGGATTATGCGAGCCTGCCGGTCTGGTCAATGCTTTTTTCGCCATCTTCGCCGCAAGCTCAAAATCACCTCCAAGTCCTACGCCAACCACCATCGGCGGGCAGGCATTTGGTCCTGCAAGCTTGACTGCTTCCAATACAGATTCCTTGACTCCATCTTCTCCATCTGCCGGCTTCAGCATATAAACCCGGCTCATGTTCTCACTGCCAAATCCCTTTGGTGCAATTGTAATTTCCAGCTTATCTCCCGGCACGATATCATAATGGATAATGGCCGGTGTATTGTCTCCGGTATTTGTACGAAGCAACGGATCTGCGACAACGGATTTACGCAGATATCCATCCGTATATCCACGTCTTACTCCCTCGTTGATGGCATCTGTAAGTCCCATTCCTTCGATATGAAGGTCCTGACCCACATTGACAAAAAAGACTGCCATTCCTGTATCCTGACAGATTGGAATTGCATCTTCTTTTGCAATATCCATATTTTCAATTAACTGATTGAGGATCTGCTTTCCCAATGCACCATCTTCCTCCTGTGCTGCCTGACGAATTTTCTGATTCATATCATCTGCCAGCTTCAGATTCGCATCGATACACAGATTTTTGACTTCCTCGATAATCATATCTGTATGAATTGTTCTCATGTTCCATCTCCCTCTTCCTAAAAAGATCCACCTATCCCCTCAAAAGGCAAAATCCAGCCGGAAACCCCCGGCTGGATTCTTTCCTTTAATCATCCAGATAGTTGTCTTTATCTTTTGAATCTATACCACGTTTCTTGTCCATAATCTTCAAGTTAATTGCAGCAATGATATATGCAACGAAGACCAGCACAAACAAAACACCAATCCAATACGCAGCTGTGTATAACAGATTTGAAAAGTTATCAATTTTTGAAAGACCTTCCAGTCCTTCCTTAATACTACCTGCATTCATATTATTCTTCCTCTTCTACGTTTCCTTCTTCGTTGTCTGCTTCTTCCATCTCACGTTCCATCGCCTCTAATGACTCTGATTCATCTGCGGATTTCTGACGTACCTTTGCAATACTGGCAACGGTAATATCATTTTCAAGATCCATATTAATCAGCTTCACACCGGTTGTGATTCTACCAAGTGTAGAGATGTCCTTGCAAAGCAAACGAATGACGATTCCCTGGTTGGTAATCAACATGATTTCGTTGTCTTCGTTTACTGCCTTAAATCCGATAACAGGTCCGGACTTATCCGTAATCTTGTAACACTTCACACCCTTACCGCCACGATGCTGTGGGGTGAATTCTTCCATCAATGTCCGTTTTCCAAGGCCATTCTCAGAGACAATCATCAATGCCTCGCCCTGTGTATCAAGCTGCATTCCAACGACTTCATCTCCACCTGCAACGTTCATACCGATAACACCCATAGAAGTTCTACCGGTAGAACGTACTTCCCGTTCATTGAAGCGGATACACATACCCTGTTTTGTAATCAAGATGATATCCTTTGTATTGTTTGTTGCCTTTACCTCAATCAGCTCGTCGCCTTCCTTCAGCGTAATGGCTGCCAAACCGGACTTACGTACATTCGAATACTCCAAAATCTTGGTTTTCTTGATAATACCATTCTTTGTAGCCATCAGCAAGTATCTTCCTTCATGGTACTCACGAATTGGAATCACTGCTGTGATGATTTCATCCGGCTGTAGCTGAAGCAAGTTCACAATCGCTGTTCCTCGGGCGGTTCTTCCGGACTCCGGTATCTCATAGGTCTTCAAACGATATACACGACCCTGGTTCGTAAAGAACATAATGTAATGGTGGGTTGTTGTCATAAACAGATTCTCAATGAAATCATCTTCGATTGTCTGCATACCCTTGATACCCTTACCACCACGGTTCTGACTCTTAAAGTTGTTAATTGTCATACGCTTGATGTAACCAAGCTTTGTCATGGCAATCACGACATTCTCACGAGGAATCAAATCTTCCACTGTGATATCATCATCCATATCGATACCGATTGAAGTTCTTCTCTCATCTCCATATTTTGTTGCAATAATAAGAATTTCCTCTTTGATGACCTTCAAAAGCTTCTTGTTATCTGCAAGTATAGCTTTTAATTCTGCTATCAATTCCATAAGCTCTCGGTATTCTTTTTCAAGCTTCTCGCGCTCCAAACCAGTCAGTGCACGAAGACGCATATCTACAATTGCCTGTGCCTGTGCCTCTGATAAACCGAAACGCTCAATCAAAGAGATCTTTGCATCTGCAACCGATTTTGAACCACGGATAATCTTGATAACCTCATCGATATTATCCAAAGCAATGAGCAATCCCTCTAAGATATGAGCACGCTCCTGCGCTTTGTTCAAGTCATATTTTGTTCTTCTGGTAACCACATCTTCCTGATGCTTCAAGTAATAACCAAGCATCTCGAGAAGATTTAATACCATCGGCTGTCCATCCACAAGTGCAAGCATAATCACACCAAAAGTATCCTGCATCTGTGTATGCTTGTACAACTGGTTCAACACGATATTGGCATTGCAATCCTTGCGAAGCTCGATGACAATTCGCATACCTTCACGGGAACTCTCATCACGAAGGGCTGTGATACCATCAATTTTCTTATCTTTTACAAGCTCTGCAATCTTCTGAATGAGCTTTGCCTTATTTACCATATACGGAAGCTCTGTGACTATAATACGCTGCTTTCCGTTTGCCATAGGCTCTATCTCTGAAACGGCACGAACCTTGATCTTTCCACGTCCGGTTCGATATGCTTCATTGATACCTGCTGTTCCGAGAATGGAAGCACCTGTTGGAAAATCAGGTCCCTTTACAATCTCCATAATCTCTTCAATCTCTGTCTCTCTATCTTCCATCACACGGTTATCAATGATTTTTACAACCGCATCTATGATTTCACGCAAATTATGTGGTGGAATATTTGTTGCCATACCAACTGCAATACCGGTTGTACCATTGACCAAAAGGTTTGGATAACGAGACGGAAGAACGTTTGGTTCCTTTTCTGTCTCATCAAAGTTTGGTACAAAATCAACGGTGTCTTTGTTGATATCTGCAACCATCTCCATGGAAATCTTTGAAAGTCTTGCCTCTGTGTATCGCATCGCAGCGGCACCGTCACCATCGACGGAACCAAAGTTTCCATGTCCATCCACTAACGGATATCTTGTGTTCCATTCCTGCGCAAGCTTTACTAACGCTTCATAGATAGAACTATCACCATGTGGATGATATTTACCCATGGTATCTCCGACGATACGGGCACACTTACGATGTGGCTTGTCCGGACCGTTGTTAAGCTCTACCATGGAATGCAAAATTCTTCTCTGTACCGGTTTCAAACCATCTCGCACATCCGGAAGAGCTCTTGCAGCGATAACGCTCATGGAATAATCGATATAGGATTCTTCCATGACTTTTTTCAAATCCACGTCCTGGATTTTATCAAAAATTGTACTATCGTCCATTATCTTCCTCCTACTTAAATGTCAAGATTCTTAACGAATTTTGCATTTGCCTCAATAAATTCACGTCTTGGTTCTACTCTCTCACCCATCAGGGTATCAAATGTCAAATCAAGCTCTGATTCGTTTTCCTCATCTATAGCTACACGAAGCAAAACTCTCTTTTCCGGATCCATAGTGGTATCCCAAAGCTGATCCGCATCCATCTCACCAAGACCCTTATAACGCTGAATCTTGTTCGTCTGGTCACGTCCTACCTCGTCCAAAATCTTTGCTAATTCGTCATCACTGTATGCATACCATGTCTTCTTGTTCTTGTCCAATTTATAAAGAGGTGGCTGAGCCAGATAAACATGTCCCTCACGAATCAAATCCGGCATGAAACGGAAGAAGAATGTAAGCATCAATGTTGCAATATGCGCACCATCGACGTCGGCATCTGTCATGATGATAATCTTGTCATAGCGAAGCTTTTCGATATTGAAATTCTCACGAATTCCGGTTCCAAATGCGGTGATCATTGCCTTGATTTCCGCATTTTCCAATATCTTATCAATTCTTGCTTTCTCCACATTCAAAATCTTACCACGAAGCGGCAGAATCGCCTGTGTGGCACGATTTCTTGCAGTCTTGGCTGATCCACCTGCGGAATCACCCTCTACGATGTAGATTTCACAATTCTTTGGATTGGTATCCGAACAATCCGCCAGCTTACCCGGAAGTGCCATATTGGTTTCCAATGTACTCTTACGGGCCACATCTCTTGCCTTTCTGGCTGCCATTCTCGCACGCTGTGCGACAACCGCTTTTCCGATGATTGCCTTTGCAACCTGAGGATTTTGCTCAAGGAAATAGGTTAGCTTTTCGGTTACCAGACCTTCCACTGCGGTTCTTGCTTCTGCATTTCCCAGCTTCTGCTTTGTCTGTCCTTCAAACTGAGGTTCCGGAATCTTGATGCTGACAATGGAAGTTAATCCTTCTCTAAGGTCATCTCCTGAAAGGTTTTCTTCCTTTTCACGAAGAATCTTATTTGTTCTTGCATAATCATTTAATACCTTTGTAATCGCACTCTTAAATCCTGTTAAATGCATACCACCTTCCGGTGTATTGATATTATTAACAAAGCTGAGTGTTACTTCATTGTAGGAATCATTGTGCTGCAAAGCAACCTCAACATAGATATCATCCTTATTTCCTTCGATGTAAACAATCTTGTCATAGAGCGGATTTTTAGTCTTATTCAGGTACTGAATAAATTCTTTAATACCACCTTCATAGTGGAATTCCTGCTTTTGCTCTTTTCCCTCTCTCAAATCCTCAAGACTAATCTTCAGTCCTTTTGTAAGAAATGCCATCTCACGAAGTCTTGTTTTAAGCGTCTTATAATCATAAACGGTATCGTCGAAAATAGTATCATCCGGCATAAAGGTAACCTTTGTTCCGGTTGTATCTGTTTTGCCAACCTCCTTGAGCTTGTACATAACATTTCCACGCTCATAGCGCTGACGATATACCTTACCATCTCTCGATATTTCAACTTCCAACCAGTTGGAAAGTGCATTTACAACAGAAGCACCAACTCCGTGCAAACCTCCGGATACCTTATATCCACCACCGCCGAACTTACCACCGGCATGCAAAATAGTAAATACAACCTCTACGGCCGGAATTCCTGCTTTTTCATGAATTCCAATTGGAATTCCACGTCCGTTATCTATAACCGTAATAGAATTATCCGGATTGATAAATACCTGAATCTCTGTACAAAAACCTGCCAGAGCTTCATCTACTGCATTATCCACAATCTCATATACCAAATGATGAAGACCACGTGTACTGGTACTACCAATGTACATACCCGGTCTTTTTCTTACTGCCTGCAATCCTTCCAAAATCTGGATTTGGTCCGCATCATAATTGTTTTCATTTTGATTACCCATTTAGTTCCTCCTGTATTGTTCCTGAAACTATTTTATAAACCTTATCTATGGTCAGTCTCTCTTTGATAAAATCATCATATCCTGTACAGGTTATGATTGTTTGAATTCCTTTGATGGAATCAAGTAATGCATCCCTTCGCTTGCTGTCCAACTCTGACATAACATCATCGAGCAGCAAAATAGGATTTTCGTGAATCGTCTTTTTCACCAATTCTATCTCTGCAAGTTTCAGCGAAAGTGCTACGGTTCGCTGTTGTCCCTGAGAGCCAAATTTTCTGACATCCATATCATCTACCAGAAAAATAATATCATCTCGATGTGGACCAATCTGTGTACTTTGATACCTCAAATCCATATCAATTTTTTCTTCTAATTCCTGCAAAAAATCTTCTTCGGTATTCTTGTCGTATATTAAAGTAAGTGTCTCACGACCACCCGTCAAATTTCTATGTATTGCTGGAATTATCTCATTTATCAAATCAATAAATTTCTGTCTTTGCCTAATAATTTCACTGCCATATTGCACAAATTGCTCATTCCATACGGACAACATATCCATGCTGGTCCTGTCATATGCAATCTGCTTTAATAGACTATTTCTTTGCTCGAGCACTTTTTTATATTGATTCAAGTTGGATACATAAAGCTTATTTAGCTGGCACAATTCCATATCCATAAAATTCCTTCTTTCAGAAGGACCATTCTTGATAATGGATAAATCCTCCGGTGAGAAAAAAACGAGATTCATCAATCCCAAAAGCTCCACACTTCTACGGATTGGAACCATATCAATCGCAATTCCCTTGGAATTACTCTTTTTCAGATGCATATCAATTCTTCGATTCATATCCATCTTTTTTATCTGTGCCCTTAAATGACAATCACTTTGCTCAAACCGAATGATTTCTTTATCTTTACTTCCTCTATGACTTTTTGTCGTACCCAAAAGATAGATAGCTTCGAGAATATTTGTCTTTCCCTGTGCATTATCCCCATATAAAATGTTAATTCCATCCGAAAAACAAATATGTGCCTCTTCGTAATTTCTATAATTCAAAAGTGCAAGCTCTTTTATATGCATCTTATTACTCCACGAAGTTATTTCTGAATGCTGATTTTATTATCATCAAAAACAACCTCATCGCCATCATATAATTTTCTTCCGCGACGTTCGTCGATTTCTCCGTTGACGATTACCAGTCCCTGCTGAATCATCTCTTTGGCTTCCAAACCGGATTCCACAAGCCCGGTTGCCTTCAGTGCCTGTCCCAGCTTGATATAGTCTTCCCCATCTCTCAATTTAATAATATGCATCTCCATACTAATATGCTCCTGCGTGAATATTGATTGGAAGTACCACATAGATATAGCTGCCTGCATCATCGCGGATGATACATGGTGACTTCTCATCTCTCATGTATATATAAATATCTTCATCATCAATGACTTTTAATACATCAATAAGGAACTTTGGATTGAAACCAATCACAATATCCTCACCCTCTTTGTTAATTGTAAGTTCTTCATTCATCGATCCCATCATCGTATCCACCTTCATATACATAACATGATCATCCTGAATACTTACTACAATCGGCTTCTTATCACTCTCTCTCATAAGAATAGATGCACGATCAATACTGTTGAACAATTCTTTATTATTGACACGTACTTTAATCTTATGGTCCATAGAGAGCATCTGGACTATTTTGAAATATTCTCCCTCTAACAAACGGGATACTACCATTGTATTCTCAAACTCAAACAAAATATGTCTGTCTGTAAAATAAATGGTTACCATATCATCTACGCCACCGGAGATAATCTTTGACAAGTCATTCAAAGTCTTACCCGGTACTACAACACTTACATCTCCTGTACTGTTTTTTAATTCCAAATTACGAAGAGAAATACGATGTCCATCCAAAGAAACTACCTGAAGCTTTCCATCTTTCACTTCAAATAATTCACCTGTCATCAATTTGTTATTCTCATTGTCTGAAATGGAGAAAATAGTCTGTCTGATAATCTCCTTTAAACTAAATTGTGACATTTCAATGCTGTTTTCTTTTTCAATCTGAGGAAGCTCTGTAAAGTCTTCTCCGGATTTTGATGAAATCACAAACTTTGATTTTTCACAACGAATAATTGTCTTGTAATCCGGTGTTGACTCAATCAAAATCTCACTGTCCGGCAATTTACGAATGATATCATTGAAGATTTTTGCTTCAATGGCAATTCTACCCATCTCCACAACTTCTCCATCCAAAACTGTTTCAATTCCCAGTTCCAAATCATTTGCTGTCAACTTGATACAGTCTGCATATACATCAATTAAAATACATTCCAAAATCGGCATGGTTGTCTTTGTAGAAACCGCTTTTGAAACAATATTTAAAGATGACAGTAAATTGGATTTTGCACATCTTATCTTCATGGTACGAAAAACTCCTTTCAAGGCTGTGCGCATGCACATTATTATTATATTAATCAGTAGTAGTAGTAGTGTCCTGTGGATTTGTGAATAACCCTCAAAACCCTTGAAGTTTATTTACTTTTATTACGTGAATAAATGTGTTTACTTCACACACTTACCATGTGAATAAAATTGGATAACTTTCTAAGTTAAAGTTAACATAAAAATGCTTTAAAAAAGTGTCAACAGTTTATACAGCGAATGTTCACAGATTATGAACAGCTATTTTGTATCAAGCTTCTTGATAATTGTTTCAATGCTGTTGTTAAAGGAAGGATCCTCATTTCTCTTTAATTCTACACGTTTTTCTCCGTTAATTACCGTCGTGTGATCTCTTCCTCCCACAATGTTTCCAACAGATTGTAAAGACATAACGGTCAGTTTTCTGCATAGATACATCACAATCTGTCTCGCAGTTGCAATGTCCTGACTTCTCTTTTTGGAACATATGTCCGAAACAGAGATACCGGTATGCTCAGATACAACATGTAAAATCGTATCACCATTTAAGGTATTATGCTTTTCGTTGCTAACCAAATCCTTTAAGGATTCTTTTGCAGATTCCAATGTAACCTTTTCATTCATAAGCTGTGAGAAAAATCCTATCTTATGAAGTGCAGATTCCAGTTCACGAATATTGTTTGTTACATTTTCTGCAATATATTCGAAGACTTCTTCAGGAATATCCGAGAGGTTGTCTTTTTCTGCCTTGGTTTTCAAAATTGCCATACGGGTTTCGTAATCCGGTTTCTTGATGTCGATAGGAATTCCACATTCGAAACGGGAACGAATACGTTCATTTAAGGACTTTAATTCCTTTGGTGGCTGGTCAGAACAGATAATAATCTGTTTGTTTCTATTGTATAAGTCATTAAAAATATCGAAAAATTCAGTCTGCAAACTATCATTATTGATAAGTCTTTGGATATCATCGATTAAAAGGACATCTAAATTTCTATATTTTTCACGAAAATCTTCCGTCTTGTGAAACTTGATTGCATTAATCAGGTCTGTGGAAAATGTGGAAGCGGAAACATATAAAACCTTTGTCTTGTCATCTTTTTGAAGAATGTAGTTTCCAATTGATTGCATCAAATGTGTTTTTCCAAGACCACAATCGCCATAGAGAAACAGAGGATTGAAGTTATCCTGTCCCGGTAAATCTGCAACAGCCAGACAGGCTGCATGTGCATGGCGGTTTCCTTCTCCAACAACAAAGGTGTCAAAGGTATACATTGGATTGATATTCCCTCTGCTGATCGCATCATTATAAGAGTCTGTTTTTTGAACAGATTCTTTTCTGGCTTCTTCATCATTTTTTATGAGATTCTTTTTCTCGTCAATTACAATATCAATAGAAGCATTGTTCAGGTTTTCTCTGATGGAGGAAAGAAGAAACATATCGAATTCCTTTCGCTTTAAAAATTTTAAAGCATTCTCTCCTAATTTCTCATCCACATAAAAATAGACAATATTGTCCTTTACTTCATAAATCTTCAGAGAACGAATCCATGTATTAATCATGATTTCGGAAATATCATATTCAGTTTCCATGAGAGATAAGATATCTTCCCATTTTGATTCGATTAATTCTTTCATAATTAAAATTCCTTTAATAGAATAGCAAGTGCATTATATATAGGTAAAAAAGGGCATAGTTATCCCAAGTGCACATACAACAATAATATACTATAAAATCAAGAAATTATCAAGTTTTGGAGTGAGATAAGAAAAAAAAATAATATGCATTTTATGTAAAGTTGAACCCTTTATGATTTGAATTTTGTGGTATTGAAAAATGGCATAAAATGGAACAAATGTGGAAAAATACACAGGGAATATACAAGTTTTCCACAGGTTAATCACAATTTGTGGATAACATTATGTAAATTACAGAAAATAAACCCGAATATTTGTGGATAACTAGACTTGACGATAGTAAAAAATTTCAATATAATAGGCAAGTGTCTGTTTATATGACACAAATACGAAGAAAAGGAGGAAAACTACTATGAAAATGACATTTCAGCCAAAGAAGAGACAGCGTTCTAAGGTGCATGGTTTCAGAAGCAGAATGAGTACTGCAAATGGAAGAAAGGTTTTGGCCGCTAGACGTGCAAAGGGTAGAAAGCAGTTATCAGCGTAGGTCACAGTCATTGTGGCCTTTTTCAATGTAAGTTTTATTTACATTGCTTAAGTGGAGTATTGTATGAGAAATATGGTAACACTTAAAAATAGCAGAGAGTTCGGCAAGGTGTATAACCACAGAGAATCGTTTGCCAATAAATATTTAGTGATGTATCTAAGAGCCAACGACTTAGAGTACAATAGAATTGGAATCTCTGTTAGTAAAAAGGTTGGAAATAGTGTGGTCAGACATAGGATTACCCGTTTAATACGCGAAGCGTATCGCTTGAATAAACAAACACTAAAAGATGGATATGATATAGTTGTAGTTGCAAGACCGATGGCAAAGGACAAGTCCTTTTGGGAAATGGAATCTGCATTTTTGCATTTGGCCCGGAAACATCATCTGGTCATAAAGCAGGAGAAAGCATGAGAAAAACTTGTGTGAAGATGATACAATTTTATAAAAAAAATATTTCTCCATATAAGCCGTATGGATGTTGTAAGTATTATCCGACTTGTTCGCAATATGCGATACAGGCATATGAGAAATATGGAACTGTGAAGGGAACCGCCCTTACAGCAAAGAGAATCCTACGGTGTAATCCGTTTTCAAAAGGTGGATATGACCCGCTTCCATAAGTGGAGGAAATTATGTTTTTAACACAGTCAGGAGGCTTGATAATCAAGCCGGTTTCAAAGCTCTTAGGAGCAATTTTGAGCTTGTTGTATGAAGGACTGAATGCAATTGGTATCGAAAGTATCGGTATTGCGATTATTTTATTTACGGTTCTTGTACGTTTACTCATCTTTCCTATGATGTATAAACAGAACAAGTCAAGTAAAATTACAGCTGTGATTCAGCCTGAAATCAATAAGGCAACCAAGAAATACAGAGGTAAGACGGATCAGCAGTCTATGATGGAGGTACAGAGAATCACGAAGGAGATTCAGAATAAGTACGGTGTCAATATGGCATCAGGATGTCTGACTTCTCTGATTCAGTTTCCAATTTTTATTGGTTTATACCGCGTAATTTTGAATGTACCGGCCTATGTTTCAAAGGTAAAAGATCTCTATGACCCAATCGCGAAAGCAATCAGCAATGATGGAAAAGCGTTTGAAAAGATGAAGGTTGTTGTAGAGGCGGCAAATGACAAATCTTTGAATATGCTGATAGCATCAGCGAATCAGAATGAGACAAATTCGATTATCGATGTATTAGCAAAGTTCCCAAATGAATTGTGGGATAAACTTTGTACAGAGTTAGGAAATAAAGGTGCAGTTGTAGATGCAATTCATGCGAATTCCGATCAGATAGAGAAAATATATAATTTCTTCGGAATAGATCTGGTTTCCGTACCGGGATTTGCATTGACAGCAGCAATTATAATTCCGATTTTATCATTTCTTTTCCAATTTTTGAGTATGAAGGCAACTCCTATGCAGGCAGGAGATGATCCGGCACAGCAGGCAACTATGGGAATGATGCGTACTATGATGTATATCTTCCCGGTATTTTCATTCTTTATCTGTGTGAATGTACCAGCCGGTGTAGGTCTGTACTGGGCAGCAGGTTCCTTTATTTCTTTCATAACTTCTGTATGTACCAATGCATATTTCAAGCATTGTGATATGGATAAGATTTTGGAAAAGAGTATGAAGAAAGCAGCAAAGAAGAATGCAAAGAAAAAAGCTAAGAATAAGAAATCATTCATGGAAAGAATGCAGGAAGCTGCATATGGACAGCAGCAGGAAGAACAAAAATCAACCCATGATTATGGTAATCTTAAGAGCTATTCTTCTACAAACAATGCCGGACAGCAATATCGTGCCGGTTCATTGGCATCGAAGGCCAATATTATGCAGAGCTTAAATGATACAGATAAAAAGTAAACCTTAATTCGGGGGTAAATAATCGTGGAATACAGAGAATTTAAAGCCAAGACGGTAGAAGAAGCGATTACACTTGCTTCTACTGAGTTTGGATGTGTTAGTACAGATTTAGAGTACGAAGTGATTGAAAAGGGTACAGCCGGATTCCTTGGAATCGGTGCAAAGCAGGCTGTAATCAAGGCTAAGAAAAAGGAAAGCTTTCTGGATGACATTCAGGAATACTTAGATAATTTGTTTGCTGCCATGGGTATTGAGGCAAAGGTAAATATCAAGTATGATGAAATGGAATCTACCATGGATATTGATGTAGAAGGTCCTGATATGGGAATTCTCATTGGTAAGCGTGGACAGACATTGGATTCTCTTCAGTATCTGATTAGCTTGTTTGTAAACAAGAAAAGCGAAAATTATATTCGTGTAAAGCTTGATACGGAAAATTATCGTGCAAGAAGAAAGGATACACTGGAAAACCTTGCAAAGAATATTGCATTTAAGGTTAAGAGAAGCAGACGTAGTTTCACATTGGAACCAATGAATCCATATGAAAGACGCATTATTCATTCAGCACTTCAAAATGATAAGTACGTAGCAACCAGAAGTGAAGGCGAAGAACCTTATCGTAAGGTTGTTGTATATTTGAAAAAGAATTCATAAAAATAAAGCTGTGCACAATCCGTGCACAGCTTTTTATTTGCCCATACAAAATTCAGAAAATATCTTGTTAACCAGATCATCTTCTAATTCTTCACCTATGATTTTTCCAAGACTTGCATATCCTGCCATCAAATCAATCGTAAAGAAATCTTCTCCCATACCGAGGTCAATGCTTTCTATTACTTTTTGAAGAGATTCTTTTGCGTCATATAATAATGCTTTGTGACGAAGATTTGTGATAGATAATTCGTCATTATAAGTCATGGAACCAGAGAAAAACATGGATGTCAAAAGAGCATGTAACTCGTCTCTTCCTGTCTTGTTTTTTGCGGATATGGTAAGGATTTCTGTATCCAAACGATTTGTTATCCACATATTATCCACAACTAATTTTTGGTCATTTTTATTAATCAGAGTAATGACTTTTTTTCCTTGAATCGACTGAATAATCGTTTCATCGTCTTCGTTTAAAGGTGTTGTTCCATCCACGATATAAAGGATTAAATCTGCATCTTTGATACTGTCAATGGCTTTGTCCACACCGATTTTTTCGATGCGGTCTTCCGTATCCCGAATACCCGCTGTATCCACGATATTTAGCGTAATTCCGTTGATATTTATATACTCTTCGAGGGTATCTCGGGTGGTTCCTGCTATCTCTGTTACAATGGCCCTCTCTTCATCAAGTAACATGTTTAAAACAGAGGATTTACCGGCATTTGGACGTCCCACAAGGACGGTTTTAATACCCTCTTTTATCAAGCGTCCATTTTCACAGGAAGTAAGCAAATGATCGATCGTTATCAACAAGTTATCCACAGTACTTTTTAACTCTTGTGGAAAGTTGTCTAAAGTGTAGTTTTCCGGGTCATCGAGCGCAGATTCTATATAGGCAATCTTGTATAAAAGAGTTTCTCTCATAGAGACAATTCTTTCTCTCAAATCACCACGCATTTGCATGAGAGATGACTTTGCTGCCATCTCATTTTTTGCATGAATCAAATCCATTACAGACTCCGCTTGAGATAAATCGATACGTCCATTTAAGAAAGCCCGTTTTGTAAATTCTCCGGGTTCTGCCGGTCTGGCACCATGTTGAATTAACAAATCAAGGATTGATTTTAGTGCAACGATTCCACCATGGCAGTCAAATTCTACAACATCTTCGGTTGTATAGCTGTGAGGCTTTCGCATGACAAGTGCAATGACTTCGTCATAGAGCTTCCCGTCTGACATAATCCTTCCATAGGCTGCTGTATACCCTTTTAATTTGGAGATGGTCTTGTTGTTTTGAGCCGGAACAAACACAGAATCAGCAATAGATATGGCATCTTCTCCACTGATACGGATGATACCGATTCCGCTGTTGCCCATACCGGTTGCAATGGCTGCGATTGTATCTTTCATATTCTACCTCGTTTTTCTATTCTCACTTTATTATATCTTTTCTTTTTTTTAAAAACAAGATATAATGGGCGAAGGTGTGGTTACGAAGTAGAATGTAACGGAATATAGATAGGTGAATGAGATGAAATATGTAGAAGAAGAATATGAAGTGATCGTTGTCGGTGCAGGACATGCAGGCTGTGAAGCCGCTCTTGCTGCTGCCAGATTGGGATTAGAGACGATATTATTTACAATCAGCATGGATAGTGTGGCAATGATGCCATGTAATCCAAATATTGGTGGAAGCTCAAAAGGACATCTGGTGCGCGAAATCGATGCACTTGGTGGTGAAATGGGAAAAAATATTGACAAGACCTATATACAAAGCAAGATGTTAAATGTATCAAAAGGTCCTGCGGTACATTCCCTGCGTGCACAGGCAGATAAGGTAGAATATACAAAACAGATGCGAATGACCTTGTATGAGCAGGAACATCTTACACTTCGTCAGGGAGAGGTATCAGAGCTTTTATTGAAAGAAGAATCAACGGAAAATGGTGAGACAAAAAAAACAGTTTGCGGTGTAAAAACCTATTCCGGAGCAACCTATCATGCAAAGGCGGTGATTCTATGTACCGGTACGTATTTAAAGGCAAGATGTATCTATGGAGATGTGGTTAATCATACCGGACCAAATGGATTATCTGCAGCCAATCACTTATCTTCTTCCATGCAGGATGCAGGTATTTTCATCCGTCGTTTCAAAACCGGTACACCGGCAAGATTGGATAAGAAAACTATAGATTTTGATAAGATGGAAGAACAAAAAGGCGATGAAAAAATTGTTCCATTTTCATTTACAAACAAAGAGGAAGATATCAAGAGACAACAGATTTCCTGTTGGTTAACTTATACAAATGAAGAGACACATAAAATTATCAAGGAAAACATTGACCGTTCTCCTTTGTTTTCCGGATTCATTGAAGGAACAGGACCAAGATATTGCCCATCGATTGAAGATAAGGTGATGAAGTTTCCGGACAAAAACAGACATCAGCTTTTTATTGAGCCCGAAGGCGAATATACAAACGAAATGTATATGGGTGGTATGTCATCTTCTCTTCCGGAGGATGTGCAATATGCGATGATAAGAACGGTTCCGGGATTGGAGCATGTAAAGATTATCAGAAATGCCTATGCGATTGAATATGATTGTATCGATGCGACAAATCTCAAAGCCAATCTGGAGATGAAGGAAATCGATGGACTTTTTTTTGCAGGACAGGTAAATGGAAGTTCCGGTTATGAGGAGGCTGCTGCGCAGGGTATCATGGCCGGAATCAATGCGGCCAGAAAGGTACTTGGTAAGCCTGCTGTGATTTTAGATCGTTCTCAGGCATATATCGGTGTTTTGATTGACGATTTGGTAACAAAGCAGACACAGGAACCATATCGTATGATGACTTCCCGTGCAGAATATCGTTTGCTCCTTCGTCAGGACAATGCAGATTTGAGACTCACACAGATTGGATATGAGATTGGTTTGATAGAGGAAAAACGGTATCAGGCTTTTTGTGAAAAGAAAAGACAGATTGAATCAGAAATCGCCAGAATGAATGAAATCATGGTTGGTGGCAATAAAAAGGTACAGGAATTTTTGCAGGCACATGGTAGTTCTCCACTTGCTACGGCAGCAAGCCTGGCGGAATTAATTCGAAGACCGGAATTAAGCTATGAGGCGATTGCGGATTTGGATGAGAATCGTGTGGAAAGCTACAGAGTATTACTTGGAGATGACACAATAGATTCTGCAGATGTATTGGACGAAGCAGTTGTGGAGCAGATTAATATTGCGATTAAGTACGATGGATATATCAGTCGTCAAAAACAGCAGGTAGAGCATTTCCAAAAGATGGAGAAGAAACTGATTCCGGTAGACATCAATTATGAGGATGTCGCAAATCTCAGAAAAGAAGCAAGACAAAAATTATCTTTGATTCGTCCGACTTCTTTGGGTCAGGCATCTCGTATTTCAGGAGTTTCTCCAGCGGATGTGTCAGTATTGATGATTTATTTGGAAACGAAAAGGAACGGATAATCTATGGAAAAATTGAGACGCGCATTGGAAGAAATGACACAGGGTGCTGTGATTCTTTCAGACCGACAATTAGAACAATTTGAATTATATTATGAAATGCTTGTAGAAAAGAATAAGGTGATGAATCTAACTGCTATTACGCAGAGAGATGAGGTTATTGAAAAGCATTTTTTGGACAGTTTAGCACTTGCTTCTTACCTTCCATTATGGGAAGAAAATAAATCTGTAATTGATGTGGGTACCGGTGCCGGCTTTCCGGGACTTGCATTAAAGATTGCGTTTCCAAATCTAAAGGTTACCTTGTTTGATTCCTTAAATAAGAGAATTCGTTTTTTGCAGGAAGTGATGGATGCATTAGAGCTTCAGGATATATATGCCATACATGGACGTGCAGAAGAAGGAGCGAGAAAGAAGGAACTTCGGGATGGATTTGATTTGGTGGTATCAAGAGCGGTGGCAAATATGGCAGTGCTTGCAGAATATTGCCTTCCATTTGTCAAAGTAGGCGGACAATTTATCCCCTATAAAACAGATACGATTGACGAAGAATTACAGCTTGGTACAAAGGCAATTTCTATATTAGGTGGAAAGGTTGAAGAAACGAAGAAGCTTGTATTGCCGGGTACGGATATTCATAGAAGCTTTGTATTTATAAAAAAGACAAAACCGACTCCAAAGGCATATCCCAGAAAACCGGGAACAGCAAATAAACAGCCCCTTTGCTAATGCATAGGGGCTGTTTATTTTATATACGGACTATTCGAATTCAATAAAATCTTCTAATTGATCATTTGTATTCTTGTTATGTCTCTTTGTCTGTCGACGGATTCTTAATTCATCCTGTCTTTTCTTCATGGCTTCCAATCCCTTTTTATCAGTTGGAACCATCGTTTTTATGACAAATATTTTGTTATCTCTCGATTGCTTAAAGCGAATCTTTCCACTTACCAATCCATGATACCAACACTTACCAATACAGGTATAGGAGTTCGGTGTATTGGCAAACCAATTTACCTTTGGCGAAAGCTTCTTTCCGCATCGATAGCATATGGCTGATGTGAGACCTTTATCTGCCATCGCTTCCACCTTTGTATCATATTCCTTCGATATATGTTCGAGGAAATGTTTATGATGGGAAACGATTTCATCCTCTTTTTGTTTTGGATTGTTGTACACATCATAACAATACCGGTCGTTCAAGTCCTTTGGCGCCATCTTCTTTAACACTAATGCCGTATAGTAAGCATCGTTGACTGCACAGTGAAACGGTTTATCCTCTTCAATCGGGATATTTAGCTCGTTCACTGCGTGTTTTAGTTTTTCCATCTTATCATTCTTACAAATCAAGTCTGCATAGATTTGTTGAACGTTATAAAACATCAATGGTGTTGAAAATGGTTTCATGTAATAATAATCCATATTTGTCTGCAGGATGCTTAAATCCATGGAACCCCAAGTTCCAAATACATAATCATCTCCACACCATTTGGAAAATTCCCGGAAAACCATATCAAACGGTCGGCCTTTACGTAAGGTTGCTTCATCATAGTTCAAGATAGACTTGATATGAGGTTGAAGCTTCTTATATAGCTTTGGTTTAACGATACTGGAATAACGGTCTATGATATTAAATTTTTTGTCTAGTTTCACTGCACCGATCTCTATGATTTCAAAAGGCATACGTGGATTCTCAAAATCTCGGCTGCTTTGATTCCATTCGAGATCAAAAATGATATAATTCATAGTAGACAAATCCTTTGTGTTTATTCTGCCTTATCCATCACGCGAAGGTGAGAATACTCATTTTTATCATCCAATTTTTGATTTCTCTGTTCAAGCTCTTTACAGATATCATTTAAAATTTCTATCGTCTCATCCGAAGATTTTGCATTTGCCGTAGCCATCTTTGCAAGTGCAACAGCAAGCTTTTCATTGCTGCTGATGATTTGTTCCGTATGATCCTGGTCTTTCTTCACGTGAACCTTCGTCATAAGCTTATCTTGTTGGATCATCTCATTTAGAAGTTTAGAGTTGTCATCCTTCACATCCGTAAGCAGCTTTGCGTTTTCTTCTTTCATTTCAAGCAATAAATCCAGCATTGCACTCATGCTTTGATTTCTGGAAATCTCTTCTCTTTTTGCAACGGAATAGATTCCTTTTTCAACTTTTGTCAGCTCATTTTGTTTGTCAAGATTGAGACTGGCAATATCGTCAATTTTGGTCAGGATTCCGTCGATTAAAAAATATGTATCCACAACAGCTATCAAAGAAACTGCAATGATAACCTGAATCATGGATGGATAGACGAGTATTAAATAAAGGTCAATTAACAGCGATGCAACCAATGCGACTGCGCTAATGGTAATCGATGCACCGGATGTTCTTCGATTTTTTTCATTCATATGAAAACTCCTTATTTGGTAATGTGTCCTATTGACATAAGAAAAATAATGTATAAAATAGTATGTGTTTGTTTCCGTAGCTCAGCAGGATAGAGCAACCGCCTCCTAAGCGGTAGGTCGGGCGTTCGAATCGCCTCGGGAACATGAAAAGGGACTTATGATCTATAAGTTCCTTTTTTATTTGTTTTCATATCTCTGTAAGTGGTTGTAAAGTGCGCCAATCAAGTTTGAATCATTGTGGAACTTACATACATCTACTTTGAGGAAACTGTTTATTTCACTCATGGCACGCATCTTGTTTACATAGCGCATAACACCTTCAAGTAACGCCGGGTTCGCGCTAATTCCGCCACCGAGTAACACCACATCAGGGTCCATGGTTGCCGCAATCCCAAAGAGGTATTTTGCAATTGCAAAGTAGAAATCCTCCAGGATATCGATTGCGATTGGGTCTTTTTCTTGTGCCCAACGATAGACATCTTCGCCGTTATATTCCTTTGGATTAAGACCTTTTGCCTTACATACCTGAAATACCATAGCACGTGTAGAAAAGGTGGTACCCCACAGGAAAGGAAGCTTTTCAAATTCTTCCTCCAAATCATTGATTTCATCAAGATTCTGTATCCGACCGAGATCGGATCTCTTGAAGTTATCTGAAAAAATAAATGAAAACTCGCCTGCACTCAAATGATTTCCATGGTAGACATGACGATCAATGACAACTGCGCCACCAATACCGGTTCCAAGAATAACCAAAACCGCATTTTTACAGTCTTTTGCATTTCCTTTCCAAACTTCTGCTAAAGCAGCACAGTTTGCATCATTTTCAATCGTAATATTGACATTATCACAACGCTCTCTTAATAATTTGACAAATTCTACGTTTTTAAGATATTTGAGTGCACCACCATTGCGGATATATCCATTGTCACCATCTATCAATCCGGGAAGAGATAATGCGATACCATCTATCTTTCCTTTTTCTTTATATTGAGTGTAAATGGATACTAAAGAATCAATAAAGCTTTCTACTGTTGTGGTTTCATGATCACCTGTTGGAATTTTCCCTTTTTCTTTTATCTCAGCTTCTTCTGACATCCAAGCATATTTTATAAAGGTTCCTCCAACATCAAATATCAGATACATCGATACACGTCCTTTCTATATTTGCACAAATCCCTGCAACCAGATTTCACCCCGGAATCTACGTCCTACCAAAGGTTCTCCGTCAAGGTCTTCTTTGTTAATACACAGATTGATGATAAGGTCATTGACTTCCAAAAGGAGAACGTAAACCCACTCCTGCGTATATTCATTTTGAATCAATTTTACATTTTCAATATTGCCGATAATCATATAATGATCACATTCCACACCACAAGGCATGAAACTACTTTCCACAATAGACAATATATCCTCTGTGTTAAGTCGCATGTTCACAGAGGAATACGTATCCATTTCCTCATAGGTAAGCTGCTCCATAGCTTCCTGATTTCCATCTTTTGCTGCAGCTAAGAGTTGATTCCTTCTGCGTCTTCCCTCGGTTCTTTTTTCTTTTTGATCCTTTGTATGATGTACCCCTAATAGAATACAACCATCGATGGACAAGGCAGAAAATTTCACTTTTGACAGATGTCTGTTGGAATAATTTAACCATTTTGATTTTGCATAATCTGCGATATTTTGCAAATAGAAAATGGTTGTCATACTCAGACGAAAATCTTCGCATATACCGGCATAGCTTTCCTTATCTGTCTGTTTTTCGATATGAATTTTCTCAAACGACAGGAAGGATTCTCCCTTTACATAAGGAAAATAATGTTCAATGGACAGA
>JBJENA010000001.1:0-24862 GCA_051879955.1 Wujia sp. | reverse complement strand
ATGCTTCCTTTGACAAATGTGACACCTCTTTCGTTTGAAAATCGGTATTATCATAGCATATATGAAGGGGGATTGTAAAATGGGTGGCGGTGGTACTTCTGATACCATAGAAACATTTCCCGCATATCCCGTTCACAATCAACGTTCATTGCTATTCCAAGAACATCAAACATGGAAATCAACGCCCAGTCATATGACTCTAAGGATTCATCATCACATTGAAGGCACATGCAATTGTCATAAGTCCAGCAGCCAACTTCCAAAATACGAATAAGACGAATATTATTTTTTCTGCACAAATCATTCTTTGCATTTTCAATCCGGTGTCCGTGTATTGTCTCATGGAACGGTCTGGACAAAATTACTGCTACATTTAATGCTTTACAATAAAATTCAAGTCCGACACCGATTAAACTGCCATCCTGTTCCGTCAATTCATAACCGGCTTTATCGAAATAGTACATAAGGCAAACCTCACGTAAATGCTTCTCAAATTTCCGCATATCAATCAGGTATTTTTCCTTTATGACAGCTTTCTCTATCTGTTTTTCTCTCTTACACGCCGGACATTCACACCTTCCTTGAACGCGATTATAAATCATAGCCTTCCACTCATAGCCGCAAGCCGAACACTGCCACCATACATATTCACGGCTATTACTCTGATATTCGTTTGCGCCTTTTTCATTAATATCGGACCAGTCTCTAGCAAGAACAGGGTGTGTAGTACTTAAATCATTTTTCCCGGAAACCGTAACATATCCGCTACAACAAAGACATTTCACTCCGCCCGATCTGGCACTAATCAGGGATTGCCACTCATAGCCGCAAACATGACATTTCCACCATACTTTCCGGTTCGAGAATTCAGAAACCATATCCGCTTTTAGCTTACCATTTCTAGGAGACCAGTCTTGTGCAAGCTCCGGTCGTACTGTTGCCAAATCATTGACACCGGCAAGAACCTTTCTGTGGCTGCAATATGGACAAGTGCTACCATTCACTCTGTTTTTAATGACTGCTTCCCATTCATGCCCTTCCTTGCATTTCCACCAGACTTTCTTTGAGGAACCTGCTGTAAAATCCGTGGGCTTGTAATCTTCATTTTTATCTGACCATTCGTCGGCTAAGTGCGGACATATTGTCGCAAGGTCGTTATCGCCAATCAATACTCTTACGCCTGCACAATAGGGGCATCCCTGCCCCATTGTGCGACTCTTGACTGACATTTCCCATTCGTGACCGCAGTTACCTTTCCACCAGACAATTTTGTTCGAACCATATGTAACCATATCCGGTTTTAAATCTCCATTTTTATCTGACCATTCCTTAACCAACTCCGGATAGCCGTCAGCCAGATATTTTTTTGTACAATCAAGAATCATCTGCATTACCTCTTTTCTTTTTTGCTCCATTTCTCCAATAATGTAAGTATCACTTCTTCCATCTGCTGCATGGTATATCCTTTCGGGAAATAGGAGGCAATCTGGTTTTCTGTTAGTGAGAAATATACCTGTTTGATTGTGTTGGATTTTTCGTAGAGGATTGCCCTAATCTCATCCACAGACATATCTTCATTCGTGCTGAATGCATTTTTAATCTTTCCTATTTTGTCCTTACTCAATTTATTTTTCTGTGAGATATAATCATATATTTCACGCTGTGCATTCTCTGGAAAAAAGGAGATGTCCACTGCGTTGATGAAATTGATTTTCTTATTATCAACCATGTTCAACAATTCTGGTATCAACGATGTCAAACGAATATATCTTTGAACCTGTCTTCCTGAAACACCGTATGCTTTTCCTATTTCATCTGCAGTTGTTGTTGCTGACTTCCCGACATTGTGTCGAGAAGTTTTAGATTTTTCGTTCACTGACTTTGCGACATCATGTCGAGAAGTTGCACCTTGATGACTCATCGCCTCCATCTTCATCTTAAACGCAAATGCTCTTTCACTTGGCAGTATCTCCTCTCTTTGAATGTTCGAATCCACCATAACAATAACTGCTTCATCATCGGTCATCTCCTTTACGAACACCGGCATTTTTTCTAATCCTGCAAGCTTTGCCGCATGCTTTCTTCTATGCCCTGATATCAATTCGAAGCCACCCTCCGGGCGTCTTCTTGCAATCGCAGGAGATAGAATTCCGTTTGTCCTAATAGATTCCACTAATTCCATCATCGCTTCATCCTCAACCACATGGAAGGGATGATTCTTAAACTCATGTAACTGCTCAAGCGGAATATCACTTGCTCCTGCAATGGTTGGTACGGATAATAATTCTTCATAACCGATTAAATGCACCGGTTTCCCTGATCTAGTTTTCATTGGCGATTACCTCCCTGGTCAAATTCTCGTATGCTTTTGCAACCTTTCCCGACGGATTATGCATATAAATACTTGTTCCCTCTATGCTCGTTTCTGCTGCACGAACCGAAATGGGAATTTCACTTTCAAAGAAACGAAATGCCTCTTCATAAGCCGAATGAACCATTTCCGCTATGTCCTTTGCATAATTCGTTCGATAATCCACCATTGTAAGCAGGATACCTTCTAATTCTAACCTCGTATTCAATTGTCTCTTTACTCGTGTAATCGTGCGGATAAGCTGCTGCAAACCTTTTACCGGAAGATATGCCGCCTGTACCGGAATCAGCACCGTATCCGCACAAGCAAGAGCATTAATGGTAAGCATTCCAAGAGATGGCATACAATCAATAATGATGTAGTCATAATCGTTCCGAATCATTTCCACGTATTCCCGAAGCAACATTTCTCTGGCAAACACATTTACAATAGATACTTCCAAACCTGACAACTCAATGTTTGCCGGGAGAATATCCACACCCTCCTCATGATGCAAAATGCCCTCATACGGATTGAATTCTTCTTCATTGATAACCGCAATCAATTTGTTTGCTAATGTTACTGATAATTTATCCGGTTCACGGTAACCTAAACTGATTGTTAAGCTTCCTTGGGGATCCGCATCCATTAATAAAACCTTCTTCCCTTTATTAGCCAAACCAATACCTAAATTTACCGCAGTGGTCGTTTTTCCGACTCCGCCTTTCTGGTTTGCGACTGTCATAATTTTTCCCATAGTAAATTCCTCCTACTTTTCTACAAAAATTTCTCAAAATACTTGTTTACAATGAACTCCATTTACTAAAAATCCTCATTTTTTCAAAAATTTGATTACATGATGCAAAAAAAGAACACTTTCAAACTAATGAAAGTGTTCTTTAACGTGTAAAATCATCTATTTTTGCCATTTGGGGTATGCAAATCAATGCATATCCCAGCATATTTTGAGTGATATTTGTAGTAATTTTGTAGTAAAATATTTTTGATGGGCTCGGAACCCTTGATTTTACTGGATTTATTTCTCCAATGACTTCATCGTCGGGAACAACAACACATCCCTTATCGCAGGACTGTCTGTCATCAACATACACAGTCTGTCGATACCATATCCGATTCCTCCCGTCGGTGGCATACCGATTTCAAGTGCATTGAGGAAATCTTCATCTGTATGCTCTGCTTCGTCATCGCCTGCTTCTGCATTTGCATCCTGCATAGCGAAACGCTCTCTCTGATCGATTGGGTCATTGAGCTCGGAATATGCGTTACACATCTCCCAACCGTTCATGAACATCTCAAAACGCTCTACATAATCCGGATTATCCGGTTTCTTCTTTGTAAGTGGAGAAATCTCAATTGGATGATCCATGACAAAGGTTGGCTGGATCAAGTGTTCCTCTACAAACTCTTCAAAGAAGAGATTGAGGATGTGACCCTTCTGGTGCCAATCTTCGTATTCTACATGTTTTTCGTCTGCAATCGCACGTGCTTCTTCCAATGTCTTGATTTCGTTGAAATCAACACCGGAATACTTCTTAACTGCATCTACCATAGTGATTCGCTCGAATGGCTTTCCGAGATCCATCTCAACACCCTGGTATGTGATGGTTGTGGTTCCCAGAACCTCCTGTGCGATGTAACGATACATGTTCTCAGTAAGGTCCATCATACCATTGTAATCGGTATATGCCTGATAGAGCTCCATCAATGTAAACTCTGGGTTATGTCTGGTATCCAGACCCTCGTTACGAAATACTCTTCCGATTTCGTATACTCTTTCCAATCCACCAACAATTAATCGCTTGAGGTAAAGCTCAAGGGAAATACGCAGCTTCAAATCTTCGTTCAATGCGTTGAAGTGTGTCTCAAATGGTCTTGCAGCTGCTCCACCCGGATTGGATACGAGCATCGGAGTCTCTACTTCCATGAAATCCTGATCTGCGAGGAATCTTCTGATGGCAGCAAGAATCTTTGAACGCTTTACAAAGGTATCTCTGCTGTCCTCGTTCATGATAAGATCTACGTATCTCTGACGATAACGCATATCTGTATCTGTAAGTCCATGGTACTTCTCCGGCAGAATCTGCAAACTCTTCGTAAGCATTGTCATCTCTTCTGCGTGGATAGAAATCTCACCTGTCTTTGTACGGAAGATGTATCCCTTGATACCGAAGATATCACCGATATCACTCTTCTTGAAATCTGCATAAGAATCTTCGCCGATGACATCTCTTGCAACGTATACCTGAATCTTACCCTTCAAATCCTGGATATTGCAAAAGGATGCCTTACCCATTACACGCTTGAAAAGCATACGACCTGCGATGGATACGCGGATTGGGTCTGCATCCATAATCGCTCTTCTGTCATTGTAATCCTGATTGAGCACATCCTTTGCCTCTTCCTCAGAAAGTCCTTCAGTAGAAGGTGCTACTCTGCCTGCAAGAAGCTCTGCTTCATGCGCCTCATAAAGAGATCTGACTTCATCGGTATGATGTGTCTGATCATATTTTGTTATCACAAAAGGATCCTTACCTGCTTCCTGCAAATTTGCAAGCTTCTCGCGTCTCACCTTCAGAAGCTGGTTTACATCCTGTGCCTTAGCCTGATTGTTCTGGTTATTCTCTGCCACAACTGATTCTCCTTTTTTTATAAAATAACATAGCGCCGAAGCGCTATGTTATCTACGTTATAATCATTATCGAATGTCAATAATCTTGAAATCGAAGTTGCCATCCGGTGCTTCCACTGTGATGGTCTCTCCAACCTTGCGCTTGAGCATCGCAATTCCGAGTGGAGACTCGTTGGAAATCTTGCCTTCCAAAACGTTTGCCTCTGTAGAACCTACGATTTTGTAGGTATTCACCTCGTCCAAACCGATGTCGAGCACAGATACCTCAGAACCAAAGTTTACAACACCCTGTTCGATCTCGTCCTCGTCAGCAACCTCTGCATTCTTCAAGATCTTCTCAATCTCTTCGATACGAGCTTCGATATCTCTCTGCTCATCCTTTGCTGCATCGTACTCTGCGTTCTCGGACAAGTCTCCTTGCTCTCTGGCTTCCTTGATTTTCTGAGCCACTTCCTGACGTTTATTTACCTTTAATTCCTGCAACTCGTCTTCGAGTTTACGAAGACCCTCTCGTGTTAACAGATTCTTCTTCTCAGCCATCTCTCTTTTCCTTTCTATCCGGAATCAAACTTTCACGCACTACTGCGCACACATACGAGAATTATAGCGAATCCCTATGATTCTGTCAAATCTTTTTAGTGATGGAATAGACGGATTCCCGTAAATGCCATAACCATATCGTACATATCTGCTGCCTCGATCACAAGGTCATCACGCACAGAGCCACCTGGCTGTGCGATATATTTTACGCCACTCTTCTTTGCTCTTTCGATATTGTCTGAGAATGGGAAGAATGCATCTGAACCAAGTGTTACATCGGTATTGCCATCTAACCATGCACGTTTTTCTTCACGAGTAAATACCTCAGGCTTTACTTTGAAGCGTTTCTGCCATTCGCCTTCACGAAGTACATCCTCGTACTCATCTCCGATAAATACGTCGATGGCATTGTCTCTGTCTGCACGACCCAGACTGTCTACGAACTGAAGGTTGAGTACCTGTGGTGCCTGACGCAAATACCAGTTGTCTGCCTTCTGTCCGGCTAATCTGGTACAATGTACACGGGACTGCTGTCCGGCTCCGATACCGATTGCCTGTCCATTCTTTACGTAGCATACTGAGTTGGACTGTGTATATTTGAGTGTGATAAGGGCAATCTTCATATCAATCAATGCGGACTCCGGAAGTTCCTTATTCTTTGTCACGATATTGGAAAGCAAATCGCCGTTGATATCGAGCTCATTTCTTCCCTGCTCGAAAGTGATACCATATACCTGCTTTTTCTCGATTTCTGCCGGAACATAAGAAGGATCAATCTGGATGATGTTATAACCACCCTTCTTCTTCTGCATGAGAAGTTCCATTGCTTCGTCTGTATATCCCGGAGCGATGACTCCATCACTTACCTCACGCTTAATCAAGCGGGCGGTATCCACATCGCAGACATCAGAAAGTGCGATAAAATCTCCGAAGGAAGACATACGGTCTGCACCTCTGGCTCTTGCATAGGCACATGCAAGCGGAGAAAGTTCTCCTAAGTCATCCACCCAATAAATCTTTGCCAATGTCTCATCAAGTGGAAGTCCCACTGCAGCTCCTGCCGGTGATACATGTTTGAAAGAAGTTGCTGCCGGAAGACCGGTTGCTTCCTTCAACTCCTTTACGAGCTGCCAGCCATTGAAGGCATCCAGGAAGTTGATATATCCCGGTTTACCGTTTAATACAGTAACAGGAAGCTCACTACCGTCTTCCATGTAGATTCTTGATGGTTTCTGATTTGGGTTACATCCATACTTAAGTAGCAATTCGTTTGCCATGCTTTTTTCCTCCGCTCTTTTATATTATTTGCTATATTTGTTTACAATCTTGGAAGTTGCTTCGCCTGTTTGGATATCGATATAGCGAACAAACAAAGAAACCTTATTGTCCTCATTGAGACTGTTCCAAAGCATATCTGTAAATGCTTCCATATCATTTGGAATCGAAACGAGCTTTGGCTCTCCCTCAAAGCTTGGAAGCGGAGCTCCATCCTGCATATAGGTATGGATGAAATGTCCGGTTCCGTTCAATGGATTGGTGTATGTGTAGGTAAATCTCTCGCAGCAATCCGGATTGCCGTCTGCTGACTTGAGGATTGACATTGCATAGTTGTATTTTCCATCCTCAACATGCATGATACCGGAAATTCTCGGTGTGTAGTTCGGAGCATCATCCTCGTACTCTCTGGTACGAAGTGCCTGTTCAAAAGTCTGCTGCTGATCCATCAATTCATAGATGGTATCTGTCTGGTCACCGTTTGTCACGATGGTCTTGTTGCCAAGGACACGTACCGGTGAATAAATAATCAGATGTGGGTCTGTCAATTTGGATGGGTCTGCTGCCTCTGTCTTAATACCATCTTCGGTCGCTGTAAATACGCGGTTACGCGAATTCACGCTACGTCCCATGATAAAGTAAGCGGTCACTGCCTTTGTTCCATCCTCAGACTTACCAATCACGATACCACGTCCCGGATATGCATTTGCCTTGAGTTCTTCTTCTAACGAAATCATCTTCATGTCGTAATCTCCTTATCATTTACTATTCTTTACCGTCCGTCATCGTCTGCCTTGCCCTCAAGGGAAATCGGGGCACCCAGCAGCTTCGGTTCCGGTTTGAATATTGTCATCGCAAAATCTTTTCCAATTGCAAGGAATTCTCTCACATTACGGACAAATTGTCCACCATATTTTACATTTCTTGCAGATACGCCATAAGCATCAATTCCAAGCATCCTTGCATCATATACTGCACGAGGAAGGTGATAGCCCTGCGTCACAATCAGCATCTTCTTCACTCCAAAGACCGCTGCAGCCCGATACATGCTCTCATAGGTTGAAAACCCTGCATGGTCGAGAAAGATTACCTCCGGTGCAACACCGGAATTGACTGCGTACTGTTTCATGACTCCCACTTCGTTGTAGTACTCGCTGCCGTGATCTCCGCTCATCAAAAGTCTTGGCGCACAGCCCATTTCGTATAGCTCGATACCCTTGTCCAATCGGTCGCCGAGCATCGGGCTTGGGGTGTCTCCATTTTTCACGGATGCTCCAAGCACTAAGATACAATCAAATCCTTCCTGCTTCGTCGCATCCTCCTCGCTCAGCAGATATGGCTTTGTCTGATATCGCACATACACGTTGATACCGATAAATATCAAAGCCATAATCAAGCCGACTGCGATTACAAAGAAGAAGATTCGCAGGAAAAAATCCGCAATCGCTCCTCGTTGTTTTTTTTGTGCTTTACTCATAGATTATTTGCCCTTCTTAGGAAGCGCAGGTTTCTTGTTCTCTACATAATCATATTCAAATACCATCATAGCGAGTGGTGGAACATCGATAGAGATTGCATACTCCATACGGTCACAAGGCTCTGCAAATGCTTCTACCGTTCCGTTTGTGGTTCCGGCACCACCATATTTCTTCGCATCGGAATTCATGATTTCCTTGTACTTTGTCAAACATGGAACTCCGATCCAGTATTTCTTTCTCTTTACCGGTACGAAATTACATACGAACAATAACTGCTTCTTTGATGACTTACCGCGACGGACAAATGCGATGATACTGGTATCCGCATCGTCCACCTTGGTCCACTCAAATCCTATATTCTCATTGTCATTGTAATAAAGTGCATCATAGCTGGTGTACATATGGTTTAAATCTGACACCCACTTTTGCATCTTCTTGTGAAGTGGCTGCTCCAACAGGAACCAATCCAGACTTCTTGCCTCGCTCCATTCACGAAGCTGTGCAAACTCCTGACCCATAAATAACAGCTTCTTGCCCGGATGTCCAAACATGAATCCGTATGCGGTCCTGAGGTTTGCAAACTTGTCTACTTCATAGCCCGGCATCTTGTTGAGCATAGAGCATTTCAGATGCACGACCTCATCATGGGAAATCACAAGCACATAGTTCTCTGAATACGTATAGGACAAGCTGAAGGTCAGGCGGTTATGGTTCTTGGAACGGAAGTATGGGTCCATCTTCATGTACTCGAGGAAATCATTCATCCATCCCATGTTCCACTTGAACAAAAATCCCAGTCCATTCATGGATGCCGGCGCAGTAACACCTGCCCATGCGGTACTTTCCTCAGCAATCAAATATGCGCCACCGTTTCGTTCTTCCATAACGGTATTGATTTTCTGAAGCAATTTAATGGCATCATAGTTTTCATTTCCACCATCCTTGTTTGGAAGCCACTGTCCGTTTTGCTTGCCGTAATCGAGATACAGCATAGATGCAACTGCATCCACACGCAACGCATCCACGTGGAACTTCTCCACCCAGAACAACGCATTCGCGGTGAGGAAATTGGATACTTCATTTCTTCCGAAATCAAAGATATAGGTTCCCCAATCCGGATGTTCTCCGCGTCTTGGATCCGGATGCTCGTAAAGCGGCATACCATCAAAGCGTCCAAGGCCGTGCGCATCTCTCGGGAAATGTGCCGGTACCCAGTCAAGGATGACACCGATTCCTTTTTCATGCATATAGTCAACAAAGTACATGAAGTCCTTTGGTGTACCATAACGGCTTGTCGGTGCATAGTAATTGGTTACCTGATATCCCCAGGAACCATCAAATGGATACTCCGCGATACCCATAAGCTCGATATGGGTATATCCCATCTGTATCACATAATCCGCAAGCATCTTTGCAAGCTCGCGGTATGTATAGAATCCAAAATCAGAATCTTCGATTCGCTTCTTCCAGGAACCCAGGTGACACTCATAGATGGACATTGGCTGTTTCATCCTGTCTACACGGCTGGTCTTCGCACGTGTCTTCATCCACTCGGTATCCTTCCACTTGTAATCGCGAAGGTCTGCAACCACGCTGGCATTGTCCGGACGCACCTGACACTGATTGCCATATGGGTCAGCCTTGTAGAGGATGTCACCGTTTCTTGTCAAAATCTGATATTTGTACACAGCACCCGGCTCTACATTTGGAATAAACAATTCGTAGATACCGGAAGCCTGTTCAATCTGCATTGGGTTCAAGTCGCCATCCCACATATTGAAGTCACCGACTACGCTGACACGTCTGGCATCCGGAGCCCATACCGCAAAATAGGTTCCCTTCACTCCGTCAATGGTCATTGGATGGGCACCCATCTTCTCGTAGATATCATAGTGTTTGCCTTCTGCAAATAAATATACATCGAAATCTGTAATCTGAGATGGAAATGCATACGCATCTGCAGTTACCACAGTCGTTCCATCTTCATATTCTGTGGTAATTCTGTATTTAGTTCCCTGGAATTTCTTCTTTGGATAGTAGATTCCATACAGACCCTCTGCCAGCCAATGAAGCTCGTCCTGTGTCTTACCAGTCGGTGAAGATACAGTTACCTTCCTCGCATGTGGACGATATACGGTAATCACCTGTCCATCTCCGTAATCATGAATTCCGAGCAAATGCTTCGGCGCATTTAGCTTGCCGTCTCGAAGTTCATCATACAACACCCAGTTCACCCAATTTTTCAATCTCTCGTTCATAATACCCTCCTTATATCATTCACAAATCAAAATCTGTGTGGTTTACCTAAATAACGTATCAGACATCGTATGCCCAGACAGATTACGATCAATCCACATACGATTGCCACATATAGCAGTGCCATCATCCTTGCATAATCCCCCGGAAGAATGGCTGACACCAAATCTCCCGCAACAAAGAAGCTGTAATCCCTGTGCAATATCATGGCACGAAGTGCCACATAGATTTCTTTTTTGGACCACAAAATCTTTGCTCCCCGAAGCAATAGCCAGACAACTGCGCCTATACTCCCGAAAATAAGTGGTTTCGTCTCTCTTCGAATCCATAGTTTTCGAAATGCATAGATTCCGAGTCCCACTGCAAAGCATACATAGAGCCACGCCCATCTGTAATACCGTTTCATGTGATTCAATGCATCCACATTTGCCTGTGACAGTGTATATCCTGCAACCTCATACTCACTTTTAAAATAGCTGCAAAAATCATCCGCCAATTGTTCGAAATATAAAGTTGCCTCCGCACCCGACACCTCCATCGAAGGTTCCGTAGTTTCCTGTTTGACCGGAGCATCCGGCTGCTTAGCTGTCCGCTTGTACACACTTCGGTTATATGGTAACAGGCACAGTGCAAAATTCACAATAAAGCACGCAATTGCAAAGCTTGCGAGCCACTGATATCTTCTATAACTTTCCTGATTCATGTCGCAATTCTTTTCCAAACTGTTATCTGTATTTTGAACTTATAATCGTTTTTATTTTAGCACAAATCCTAGTAAAGTGCAAACCATGACAAGTTTTTTTTATTGTTGGTTTTTTCATCATTTTGTGATAAAATAAATGTAGAATTTTGCGTTATTGCACATGATATGTAGGGGGTGTGCGTGTGAATAATATTTTTGACAATTTGCTGTTTGATGCCCTTTCGCAGGCATCAGAAAATGTATACATATATATGTCAGATATGAGCACCGGTGAAACACGTTGGTCACAAAACGCAGTTTCTTATTTTGATATGCCCGGCGAGTACATGACCGATGTGTCAACGTTCTGGCCAAAGCGGATTCATCCGAACGATCGTGATGCATATCTGAATGATATCAATGCCGTTTTCTCCGGTATATCCAATCGACATTCCTGTCAATATCGTGCCTTGAATCGTTATGGTGAATATGTCTGGATAGAATGTAAAGGGTCTATTTTCGACGATGCACAGGGACATTCCATTTTTGCCGGTATGATGACGCGTCTGGACAGTCAAAGCCTGTACGACCCTTTAACCGGTCTTCCGTCGAAAAACCAGTTTTATGATTATGACCTTTCAAACGAATCCGGAACCATCCTGCTGATTGGGATCGACAACTTCCGCAGAGTCATCAGCAGTTATGGCTACGAGTGTGGAGACGATATCCTTGTACAGACCGGAAAGCTGTTGTCTTCCCTTTGTCAGGACTCGATGAAGGTATTCCGTTTCAATGGCGATGAATTTATCTTTATCCTTCCGGGCTCTTCCATGGAAGATACCAAGAAGCTGTTTGATACGATTCAAAAACAGGTTAGTCACTTTGAGCTCCAAAATGGTCAAAGCGCTAATTTAACGTTTTCCGGCAGTGCCGTAAGCTATCCGTTTCATGATTGGACAAAGGATGTTTATGTCAATAAGCTGGAGGTGACTCTGGATTATATCAAACGGGAAAACAGAGGACATCTGCGTTGTTATTGTAATGAGATAGAGATATCACTAAACCGCGTTCATCAATTGAAGAAAGAATTGCGTACAAGCATTGATCATAATTTCGAGGGATTTGAGCTTTATTTCCAGCCTTGGGTTGGAAATGACGGATCAAAGATTCTGGGATGTGAAGCCCTGCTTCGCTGGAAAGGAGAAACCATCAAGGATTCCAATCCCGGTGAATTTATCCCGATTCTTGAGGAAAGTGATGATATCGTTGAGGTAGGTCGCTGGGTCATGCAGGAATCGATGAAACAGCAAAAAATCTGGGAAGATCATTTTGGAAATTTCATCGTCAGCTTCAACGTTTCCTACCGACAGTTTTTGGTTCCAAATTATGTTCACGAGCTGGTGGACACTGCCAACAAACTCGGCGTAAATCCGACGCATATGATTTTGGAGCTGACAGAGAGTTGCCGTGTACAGTCTCCTGCTGTTCTTGCCAACGTATTTGCTGATTTGCGTGCAGCCGGATTCAAAATAGCCCTCGATGATTTCGGAACCGGATATGCATCCCTTGAGATGCTTAAGCATCTTCCAACGGACGGAATCAAAATCGAGCACAATTTCGTACGTGAGCTTGCCAAGGAAGGACACCATGTAGACCTTGCAATTATCGAATCCATCCTGTTTCTTTGCAAGCGTCTCGATTGTGAGGTTGTCGTCGAAGGTATTGAAAATGACAAAGTAGACAATATGATTCGTCAGATGGATGCCAATTACTTACAGGGTTATTATTATTCAAGGCCAATTTGCAAGACAGAATTTGAAGAATTGTTACAAAAAAACATCCGGGAACACGCTTAATGCCTTGTCCCCGGATATTTTTGACTGATTCTTAAGCCTCCGCATATGCCTGAATGCTTCGAATCACTTCCTGATAATCAACGTCTATCTGCTCTTGTAACTTTGCAACCTCAGTCCAATCCACCTCATCTGCCTGTTTTTCTCTAAGGAACTCCGTCAACTCCTTTGAAGAATTCTCCAGTCTGGAAAAACCGAGATTTGCACAGACACCCTTTAAGGAATGTGCACCTCTAAAAGACTTCTCACAGTTTTTTTCCCTGATACCCTCCACCATGTTTTCATAACTCGGCTCTGTCAGGAATTTGCGTACAAACCGCTCCACCAGATCTTCCCTTGACAAACGTATCATAACGCCTTCAAAGTCTCCACCAAATCGTTCGTAAGTTTCTTGTAACGTCATTTCCTTAACCTCTTTATCCTTATTTTTCATGCGTTGACATTTCTACTTCTGAATTCTTTTATCTTGTCAACTTGATTTTTCAATTATAATATCACATTTTTTTCTTTTTTTCTACCTAAAGCCTCATGGACTTTCCGTTTATTTCAGTTCCTGAATACTCTGTCCTTCTTCCCACAAGGTCACAACCTCTGCACCGTTCTTGTGACAATAGATCACCTTATATATCTTTGTAATATTTTTCATATTATTTTTCGAGTTTTTGTATTCTATAATTTACATGACATCATTTCTTGTAATGTTATTGTTCCATTTATTCATCCCACTTTTCACTCTTAATCTGCAGTGGATATGTATCATCCATTACTGAAAACCCATTTTTCTCATAAAAAGCTACATTCTTTTTTTCTTCAGGCACTACAACAATATACAAAATATCCTCATATTCCTTCACTATCATTCTTAAAAGTTCGGAGGCAATCCCTCGTCCCTGCATTTCCGGTGTCACTAATAAACAATCTATGGTTGCCTGCCATACGCCATCATCTAATCCGCGGACTAATCCAACTAATTTATCTCCCTCCCATGCAGTGATAACTTTTGAGGAATTTCGAAACGCCTGCTGTAGTTTTTGAGGTTGTCTCGCCGAATACCATCCGACTGATTCGAACAATTGGCTTATTTTTTCAATTTCAATTTCTTTCGTATGTTTATATTCAATCATATATATCTCCCTCACTCTTTTTATTTCTGATTATAACATTGAACAAAATATTTGACTATATAAAACACACAGGCAGATTCTTCTGTAATTTCCTCCTTTGTGCCCCGCTATCTGCTGGTCGACGGGGTTTTTTTACCTAATTTCCTTTTTTGTGCCCCGCTATTTTCTGGCTGATATGATCCCCTTTCATCTGTGCGAACAACTATTGCGCCGGCATCTTCTATTCCTTCCACAACCTCTGCATGCGGATGACCATAACGGTTGTTTCTTCCACAGGAAATCACCGCCTCATCGCAACCCACATACAGAGCCTGCAACAAAGAATCTCTCGAGCCATGATGCGCAACCTTCAGAATTGTTTTTTTGCTTTGTTTCCAGGTCTCTAATACATCGGTGTGTTCTGCCATGTATGACAAAGCTTCTGTATCCATATCTCCGGTAAACAAAATACTCTGATTGACTGACTGATATAACAGCGCCAGAGAGTTCGCATTCTTGTCTTCACTTTGATAATCTGCTCCCGGATGATAGCAGGTCATGGAAAAGGACTTTCCCTGTAAACGTTCGTAACAACCCATATAGAGGATGGAAATCTGTTGCTCTATTGCTTGTTTTTTCAGTTGTTCCCACTCAGAATCCTGCGACAGCTTTTCTGATACCACGATATGTTTAATCCGAATCTGGGACAAATCTCCCAGCTCCAAAATCTCTTGTAATCCGGAAATATGATCCGCATCCATATGCGACAGAAACCAATAATCCACGGTTGCCATCTTCTGCGATTTTAATGCCGGAATCAAAATACGACTCCCCATCTGATTTTTACTGGAGCTTCCTCCGTCCAAAACCAGGTTGCAACCATCCGCTGTGTGAATCAGACAACCATCCCCCTGTCCCACATCCAGAAAAATAATCTTCTCTGCCTTGTGGTCTCTCTGACAAATCGGCAAAATCATCGCTTCGAACCCTATTACGATGTACGTTGCGACGATTGCAAATCGCTTTTGTTTTTCACTATTCTTATCATCCCATATATAGAGCAAAACAAGGATTCCCAGATAATACGCAATCAGCGTCCAGGCTGACACACTCCCTGTACATACACTATGTCCGGGAAGCCGGTTTGCAACCTCGCACATCCCTTCAAAAAGGCGCAGGCAACAGACAGACGGAAGTAAACACAGTCTTCCGATTCCTATACTTATCATGCCTGCAAATATGCCGACCCACGCGCAGGCAACAACAACTGTCATAAGTGGTAATACCAAGAGATTCAGAAATGTAGAATACACAGGAAGTACATAATAAATCATGGCGATTACAGGCATCAGCACCAGGCTCATACAAAAGGACGACATAACTGATTCCAATAGAATACGAACGAATTTGTGACGTTTTGCAAACAGGAGATAGGACCTTCTTCTGGCAAGACGTATGCGAATTTGCTCCACAACTGCAACACCTGCAATCGCCGCGTAGCTAAGCTGCATGCCACCGTCAAAAAGTCGCAAAGGTTGAACGGTCACCATGCACGCGAGTGCAAGCCCCATTGCCGTGCGCACATCATATCTCCTACCCCTGATTCGTGCATATATCAAAAGCACGAACATCCAAATCGCCCGGATTGTTGCAAGCTTCATACCGGTCATCACACCATATAGAAAGACCAGTACAATCGCGCATCCACCGGACAGACAAAAGCCTGCCCCAAACATTCGAAATAGCGCATAGATTCCTCCACCTACTAAGGAAATATGTAACCCGGAAATTGCAAGAATATGCGCAATTCCACTATTTTGATAGAGCAGTTTTGTCTCAGGCGAAAGTTCCGTTTTATCGCCACACAAAATTCCTTTTAGTATACCCGCCTGTTGCACCGGTGCACATTGCTCCAACAATTGTGAAAACTTCCCTCGAAGCGCATAGAGCTTCTGTCTTCCGGTTGCAAATACCCTTTCGACGGTCCATGTTCCGGATTGCAAATCAATCATTTCCGGCTGATACAGATAAGCAACCATCCCCCTTGCCGCATAATATCTTCTCTGTGAAAATTCTCCCGGGTTGGTTCGTTCTTCAAATCTCTGAAGCCTTCCTGTTACCGCCACTTTTGTGCCAAGCGGATACGTTTCTTCGCATCCTCGTATCAGCACCTTGCTTCCAATCTGCATTCCATACTCCGGCTGTCTGTCTATCTGCAAAATATAATTTTGTCCATCGCAATCCACCAGACACCCTTCCAGCGCAAATTCCTGATTTGCGGCCTCTATCGCCTTTGCCACCTGACTCTGCTTACTATATTCCTGCACACAAATATAAGCACGAACACCTCCGAGCAATAATGCCAGTCCAAGCGATATCGTGCATATCATGTTCTTCTTTCTATAAAAATACACACACAAACAGAGCATAGCAAATACTATGCCCGTTTTTCCCATGTCCGCCGTGTACAAGTAGGTAAACGCTCCGAGTGCATACGCCACAGTCACACAGAACAATGGTCTTTTCATAGAACTCCTTATATATTAAAATTTTCCATCAACCATAATCTCGACGGATGATACTCCGACGTTTTCTTTTATGGAGGTAATCAGGCACTGTCTTCGAAGCTCCTCTGATACCTTGCATTCTCCATTTACAAACGCAGAAGATACATCCATGTAACAAACATCTCCATGTACCCAAACTGCATTGAGACCGGTCTGCGCCGGTAACACATCCTGCTGCACAAGCGCATTTAATATTGCCTCCTGTACGGATTCCTGTGGGCGAAGCTGTGTGCTCACATTCACAATCTTTAGACCTTTGCTTTCCGTATCCGGAACATACAAGGCAAACTCCACTGTGTTAAACACAGAATCCGTATATCCATAATAATATACGCAGTCACGGTTAAATGTCTGCTTTTTCAGTACATTGTCCTCTGAATCATACAACAGGATTTCGACCTCTTTGATATCCGGAATCTGCAAAATCGTCTTTGAAATGGATGCCATCATCAACAGGTAAGCCTGCTTATCATATGCGCGGTCCAAGTATAGCTCCAAAGACAAATTTTTATCATCATCCAACATATATTTGTAAAATCCATACATGCCTGCTGCATCTGTCACAAGCGCAGACATGACTTCCTCCACACAGGCGGTGATGGAATCCGGCGTTTTGAGCTGATATACCTGGTCCACTCTCTCTACTTTATTGTCCGTTGGATGGTACAGAAAAAAGGTATTTTCGGCCAAAGCCGCCACCGGTTCTTCCTTTTCTTTTTTCAGTTCACATCCACTAAGCTGCAGGCACACCAAGAGTGCCAACAGCGTGCAATAGAATCGTTTCATATTATTTCGCACCGTCCTCTATCTTCATCGGAATCTTAATCGTAAATGTAGTTCCTTCTCCACTTTCACTGTAAAGTTTGATAGAACCTCTATGCATCAAAATGACACTTCTTGTAATTGCAAGTCCCAGTCCCGTTCCACCTGTATCCCTACTTCTTGCCTTGTCTACGCGGTAGAATCGTTCGAAGACATGTTCCTTACAATCATCCGGAATTCCCACACCGGAATCCGCAACCTTGATATGGAAATTCTTATGATCTGCATTGAGCGTTACTTTGACCCAGCCATGATCCACATTGTACTTTACTGCATTTTCAATGATATTGGTCAGAGCAAGACTCAACTTCACTTCATCCACATTTGCAACTACATCCCGGTAACTTTCATAGGTAATCTCAATATCCCGATTCTTTGCAATCGGTGTCACACGTTTCAGAATAACACCCAACAAGTCGTTGATATTTACCTCTGCAAGATTGAGCTCTGCTGCCTGCTTGTCCATCTTTACAAGGGTCAAAAGGTCATTGATAATCTTGCTTTCTCTGTCAATCTCATCCACAATATCCGTCATAAATTCCTTGTACATCGGAAGGTCTGCTTCTTCATTTTGAATCAGGGAGTCAGCAAGCACCTTCATGGAAGTAATCGGTGTTTTCAGCTCATGAGACACGTTGGATACAAACTCCTGTCTGGTCGAGTCAATCGTTTTCAATCGGGATAGTGTTTTGTTGTAGCTTTCTGTCAGCTGCTTAAACTCCTTGAATCCGCGTACTGACATCTGTGCATCCCAATCGCCCTCTCCTGCCCGTTCCATCTGACGGTTAATTCGTTTGATGCCATGGGAACTCGCATTTCCTATCATCCATGCAACACAGACACACACAAACATAATCAAACAAATCACGATCGCGCTCTTTCTTTTTACTCTGGTGATTAGGCTATCTCCATTTTCGGTCGATGCCAAAATCATGATAGCTCCCATACATTGATCGTCCTGTTTCACCGCAGTGATATATTGTACATATCCATCCAAAAACTCCATGCAGCTTTCTGTTTTTCCTGATATGACAGAAAAGATATGTTCATCTACCATGTAATTTCCCACGTTGGTTCCATATGTATCTTTGATAATCCGGTATTCCGAATCAACAATCAGAACCCTTCCATAGAATCCCTTTGCCATACCTTCGATGTATAAATTGAGATTTTCAGGTTGTTTCAAAGACATGGAATTGGCCTGGAGATACTTCTGCAAGCTCTCTGCCTGACTGACCAGATTGGACGAAAGCTGTTCTCTGTATCGCTCCACAAACAGCTGATTGGTAATCGCAGTATATACAATCATAATGCCTGCGCAAAGTGCAATGACAAAGAACATCACAAAAGCACGCAGACTAATCCCCCACGCTCTGTGTTCCCTTCGTTCCTTCTTTCTCCTGTCTTTTTCAATATTCTTTTGAGATACCTTTTTGGGTTCTTTTTTTGTTTCCTTTTTTACTTTACTCATATTGAAAAACGCTCTTTCTTTTTTCTTAATATCCGTATCATAACACAGTGCAAACGCGCATTCAAGTCAAGCTTCACTGCTTATTATGGATGGGATTATTTCAAATTGTATGCTATACTATCTTTATATAAATGCGCAAAACTACAAACCCTAAATTGGCAATTGTGAAACAATTGCCTAATAATTATCGAAAGGAGGAATGTTATGACCGCAATTTCATCTATGCCAAAAATTGATTTGCACTGCCACTTAGATGGCAGTTTTCGAAAGTCCTATGTCATGGATTGCCTGGGACTGGATGCTCTGTCTGAGGACCGATTGCGCGCACCGGCAGACTGCGATAGTCTGACCACCTATCTCACCTGTTTTGACCTTCCGATTTCCTGTCTGCAAACCAAAAAAGGAATCACTAAAGGAGTTCTCGATGTACTCGAACAGGCAAGTGCGGAAGGTGTTCGCTATATCGAGCTGCGTTTTGCCCCCAGCTGTAGCAAAAATGAAGAACTCTCTTTCCCGGATATTATCGAGGCAGCTATTGATGGCTGTGAGCAGGGAAAACGTTTTTCCATCGAATCCAATTTGATTTTATGTGCAATGCGCCATCACACCCGGGAACAAAACGAGGAAGTTCTTCATTATACCAGAGAATATCTGGGGCATCATGTCTGCGCGATGGACCTTGCAGGAGATGAGTCTGCATTTCCAAATGAGTGCTTCAAAGACTTATTTGAAGGAGCCAGACGATACAACCTTCCATTTACCATTCACTCCGGAGAATGTGGCCGTACGGAAAATGTCAAGCTTGCTCTCGAATATGGCGCCAAACGTGTCGGACACGGAATTGCACTCTATAAGGAACCTTCTTTGATGCAGGCCTGTAAGGAAGCAAGACTCGGTTTAGAGCTTTGTCCAACTTCTAATTTCCAGACACGCGCTGCTACCGATGCTGCAACTTATCCGCTTCGCGCCTTCCTTGACTATGGATTGCTTGCGACAGTCAACACAGATAACCGCACAGTCAGTAACACAAATTCCACACAGGAATTACTTCTTTGTCTGGAGCGTTTGGGTATCACAAAAAAAGACCTCCGGACACTGTATGAAAACAGTGTGGAGATCTCTTTTGCAGACGATGCAATCAAGCATCATCTTCTTCAGGAATTTTATCAATCGTGGAAATAATATCCCACGCCCCATTTTGTATGAATGTATTTTGGGTCTGCCGGTGTTTCCTCAATCTTCTCACGTAAACGACGTACATGTACGTCAACCGTTCTGGCATCTCCGGGATAAGCCGGCCCCCAGATGGTCTTCAATAACTGCTCACGGGAATATACTTTGTTTGGATTGGATATCAACAGATATACCAATTCAAACTCCTTGGCAGTCAGATTCACTTCCTTGTCATCAATATATACACGACGACTGTCCACGTCAATCTTCAAACCATTGGTCTCAATAATCTTTTGGTTGTCTTTTTCATTGCTGACTCTTCCATTTCTACGGAAAATCGCTTTAATTCTAGCCTTTACCTCCAGAATATTAAATGGCTTTGTTATGTAATCATCCGCGCCATATTCAAGTCCCAGAATCTTATCCATATCGTCGCCCTTTGCGGTCAGCATGATGATTGGCACATCAGAAAACTCACGAATCATCTGACATACTTCCAATCCACTAAACCCGGGCAACATAATGTCCAAAAGAATCATATCGTAGCTGTTTGCCTTTGCAAGCTCCAACGCTTCTTCTCCATCGTAGGCAACATCCACCTGCATATCATCCTGTTCCAGGCTGAACTTAATTCCCTTTACGATTGATTTTTCGTCATCGACAACCAAAACTTTTTTCATCCCATACACCTCAATTCACTGTGATCATATCTTTGATTTTCTTATACACGCCTTCTTTGATTCCGTCAATCAACATAATATCTTCCACACTTCGGAATTCTCCATGCGTCTGTCTGTATTCTAAAATCGCATCTGCTTTGCTCTGCCCGATTCCCGGTAAACTTAACAGTTCTTCCCGCGTCGCTGCATTTAAGTCAATCTTCTGGTTCCCCATTTCCTTTGCGGACTGTTCCATGCCCGTTTCGCTCTTTGGCGAAACATCTGCCTCTCCTATCTTGGGAACATAAATCCGTTCCCCATCCGTAACAGTCTGCGCGAGATTGACATATGTTGTATCTGCCTCTTGCGAAAAACCTCCTGCTGCCATAACTGCATCATTGCGAAGTGCACCTTCCTGCAGGTAGTATACCCCGGGACAATTTACCATTCCGCATACAAATACTGCAACTTTTTTCTCGGCTGTTTCCTGTTCACTGCCCTGCACCTCCTGCGTCTTACCTGACGCGTCCGGTTGCGACGATTCCGCGTGCTCCTCGACAGCGATGTGTTCCGTCTGCAAGACCGCCTGGGAATCTGCATCCTCGAACACAGCCGCGTCCCCTTTTGCGCATCCGCTTAAGCTTAGCAATACACAAATACTTAGTATGAATTTATTTCGTTTATGCAATGAAATATACCTCTCAAATTGTGATATTTTCTGCATAATCAAACACATGTACATTGTACAATACTCTGCTCTCAAAATACAATAGTCATTCTCACGAAAAAAGACTATTTATCCCATTGAAAAATGATAAATCCGACTACAGAAACGATAATCCCAATGAGTTTCGTCCACTGAAATTCCACCTTTTCTACACCAAAGATTCCAAATAGTTCAATCAGATACGCAATGAGCAGCTGTGAAATCACTATCAACAACACTGCCTTTGCCGGACCAAGCCCCGCCATGGATGTAATGACGGTCCAGGTAATAAATGCACCGATTACACCTCCAAGAAGCATGTATTTGTGATCCACCTGCCACAAGCTCGAAATCCCCGCCTGATTGCGTTCATAGATAGACCACAAAATAATCGCAACCACAAATCCAGAAAAAGCTACCCATGCGGAAGCAAGCCAGGTCGATGTCTGCTTGGTAACACCGGTATTAAACACCCCCTGTATGCTCATCAACGCACCCGATATCAATGCAACAATTAATGCCCACATAAAAACTACCTCCATACTGTGATAGAGGTAGTTTGTGTCATTTTTATTTATTTCATTCTTATTTTAGAACAATGGCTCTTTTAAGATAGCTGTACCAATACCTTTTTCTGTAAAGAACTCAAGAAGGAGACAATGCTCCACACGTCCGTCAAGCATATGCACACGTGACACACCATTTTTCATTGCTTCGATACAATTGGTAAGCTTTGGAAGCATACCGCCGCCTACAATACCCTTGTCGATAAATTCCTGTGCCTCATTGATATTCATCTCAGAAATCAATGTAGACTTATCCATTGGATCCACGAATACGCCTTCGATATCTGTAAGGAATACCAGTTTTTCTGCATTCACCGCGGTTGCAACTGCACATGCGGCATCATCTGCATTGATATTGTATCCATGGAAATCATCGATACCCAAACCAATTGGTGCGATAACAGGGATAAAATCGTTTGCAATCAAAGTATCAAGAATCGAAGCATCCGCATCTACCACTTCCCCAACATATCCGATATCCTTGCCACCGGCGAGTTTCTTTCGAACCTTCAAAAGTCCTGCATCCTTGCCGCTGATACCAACCGCTTTGAGACCAAGCTTCTGCATCATGCTAACCAGACTCTTGTTTACCTTTGAAAGTACCATCTCCGCCACATCCAAGGTCTCTTCGTCAGTTACACGCAAGCCGTTTATAAACTCCGAATCCTTGCCAATTTTCTTGAGCCATGAACTGATTTCCTTACCGCCGCCATGTACGATAATGGGCTCCATACCGATCAACTTCAAAAGTGCTACATCGCGGATTACATTGTATTTGAGATTCTCATCTACCATGGCACTTCCGCCATATTTTACAACTACTTTTTTTCCATTAAATGTCTGGATATATGGCAACGCTTCGATCAGAGTCTGTGCCTTTTCCATAATTTTTTCCATTGAATGATTGTTCAACATAATTTACCCTTTCCTCTACAAATCCATTTAGGATCTGTAATCTGCATTGATTTTAATATAATCATAAGTAAGGTCACAGCCCCATGCAGTCGCTGTTTCTTCCCCCATCTTCATATCTACCAGGAATCGAACTTCCTTTGCTCCAAGAAGCTTGCTTGCCTCTTCCTCTGAATAATCCACTCCGGCACCATCCTTGTAGATAAGCATGCTTTGGTCTTCACTTTCGTAGTAAAGCTCCATCTTCTCCGGATCAAAGTTTGCACCTGAATATCCAAGTGCACAGAGGATTCTTCCCCAGTTTGCATCTTTGCCAAATACCGCTGCTTTTGTAAGGGAAGAACAAATCACGGATTTTGCCAAGGTTCTTGCATGTTCCTTTGTATCCATGTTGATAACCTTACACTCAATCAAAGCATTTGCGCCTTCTCCATCTCCGGCCAGACGCTTTGCCTGTGTCTCATTGATATAGTGAAGTGCTTCTTTGAAGGCTTCGTATTCCGGTGTACCCTCTACGATTTCCGGATTTTCAGCCATACCATTTGCCATGACAATCAAGGTGTCATTGGTTGATGTATCTCCATCTACGGAAATCATATTAAAGGTATCGACGACATCCTCTTTTACAAGCTTTGTCAAGGTATCCTTTGAAATATTTGCATCCGTTGTCACATATCCTAGCATGGTGCACATATTTGGATGAATCATGCCTGAACCCTTTGCCATAGCGCCAAGGGTTACAGTTTTTCCTCCAACGGTAATTTCGACTGCCAATTCCTTGTGTACGGTATCCGTTGTCATAATGGCCTTTGCAGCATCTGTAGCCGCTTCACGGGTCTTTGACTTTGCCTGCGCTAATTTTTCCACACCGGCTTTAATCTTCTCGATTGGCAGCTGTGCTCCTATGACACCGGTGGACCCCACCAACACTGCATCTTCCGGTACATGAAAGGCTGCTGCTGCCTGCTTTGCAGTCTGCTCACAATAGGACATTCCTTCTTTTCCGGTTCCTGCATTGGCAATACCGGTATTCACAATTACCACCTGACCATATGCAGAATTTTCCACGATATTTTTATCCCAGAGAACCGGTGCTGCCTTTACCACATTGGTTGTAAATGTAGCAGCAAGTACACATGGCTTTTCTGAATAAATCACTGCCATATCTTTTCTGTTTTGATATTTTACTCCAGCTTCTACACCAGCTGCCTCAAAGCCAATTGGTGCGTTGATTCCTCCGTCAATTATCTTCATATCTACCAGATCCTTTCCTATGGTCTATGTTCTATGGGAACAATGGAGGCATCATTAATCCTTCTGTCTCCGGAAGTCCCATAATCAAGTTCATATTCTGTACAGCCTGGCCGGCTGCACCCTTTACCAGATTGTCCATCGCACCCATCACTACGATGCGGTTTGTACGTGGATCAATGACAAAGTTTACATCTACAAAGTTGCTTCCTTCTACCCAACGGGTCTCCGGACAAACCCCTTTCTTTAATACGCGGACAAAGGTCTCATCCTTATAATACTTATCATATACAGCCTTTACATCTTCATAGGATACATCCTTTACAAGGTTTGCATATGCAGTTACCAAAATACCACGGTTCATCGGAACCAGATGTGGCGTAAAGTTAATACAAAGCGGTGTGCCATCATAAGCATAACCAAGCTGTTCTTCGATTTCCGGTGTGTGTCTGTGTGTGCTGACGCCGTACGCCTTTATACTTTCATTGACCTCACAATAAAGGTTTGCAACCTTGGCACCACGACCTGCGCCTGAGGTTCCTGATTTT